>NZ_CAUSAI010000078.1:0-2585 GCF_963529685.1 uncultured Gemella sp. | reverse complement strand
AAAATGAAAAAGGTAATATATAAAGCTTTTATCATAACGTTATTAGGATTAACAGTATCTGCTCCTGCGATAAAGGCTAATGATGTCTATGTACCCTTTGGAGAAAAGAAATTTACAGAAATTGAAAATAGCGAAAAAATAGAGTTCGATGATCTTAATCTTAAAGCAGCTTTAATAGAATACTATAAGTTTCATATTAATAAAGACTTTAAAGGTGAGGAAGTAACGGTAGGTATGATGGATCAATTTACAAGTCTATCATTACCTTGGAAAAATATTTTTTCTCTAAAAGGTTTAGAGCATGCTGTTAATCTAAGAAACTTAAACTTATCTAATAACTTCATCGAAGATATTACACCATTAGAAAAGTTAGTAGAATTAGAAGATTTGAATCTTACTAATAATAAAATAAAAGATCCAAAGAGTATAGCTAAATTAACAAAGTTAAGACAGTTAGTACTTCGAAAAAATCTAATGAACAATTTAGATTTTTTAAATGACTTAAAAGTAGAATCGTTAGATATTTCGATGAACAGTGTTTTAAAAGATTATATTCCAAATAATTTAAAACTTGAAAATTTACGAAGCCTAAATATTTCGGGTATAGGTTTAGATAATATATCATTTTTAAAAAATGCTGGAAAACTTGAGAGTTTAGTTGCTGAAGAGAATGCTATTAAAGATGTAACACCTCTAGCTGAGTTGAAATCTCTTAGAGTACTTTATTTGGATAGGAATAGTATAAGTGATATTTCAGCGTTAAAAGATTTGGTTAGCTTGGAGGAATTATTATTATATAAAAACAATATCGAAAATATAGATGCGCTTAAAGATAAGAAATACTTATATCGATTAATGTTAAATGATAATCTAGGATTAAAAAATATAGATGCATTGAAAGCTGTACCGAATATTTCTAGTATAGATATATCTAATACATTGGTGACGGATATTTCATCATTAAAAGATGCTAAGTACCTGTATTATATAGCTTTAAAGAATACTAAAATTAATGAAAATGATATAGCTTCATTTGAGAAAAGTAATCTAGAAGTTAAGAAATCTAATAATATCGATAAGAAATTAGAAATAGTAAAAACAGAAGCCGCAAAATATTTCAGTATTAAAAATTATATTTTTATGGCTCTGATTTTAATGTTAACACTAACTGGTATTAGAAGTTATTGGAGAAAAAATAAATAAAATTTAAAAGAGAGGTGAGTTTTTCTTGAAATTCATCTCTCTTTGTGCTAGAATTACATTAATGAAATAAATCAATATATACTTAGGACACGATATATATTTAACTTATTTAAGAGAGGGTATGGTGCTGAAAATACCTATAAGCAATATATGTTACTACCTAGCTAATAGTATTAACATAGTTAGTGAGCTTTATTCACAAAGAGGAAGTAACTTTGCTTCGAATTTGGGTGGTACCACGAAAATATTCGTCCCTTCTTTAGTTTTGGCTAGAGAAGGGATTTTTTAATTTTTTTAAGTAAGTTAGACTAAGTATATAAAAAAGAAGGAGACCTTAATATGGCTAAATTAGTTTTTCCAGATGGAAATGTAAGAGAATATGATAATAAAACACCATTAGAAATCGCTGAAAGTATTAGCGTAAGTCTTAAGAAAAAAGTGATTTCTGCAAAATTAGATGAGGATTATATCGAAGTTAATAAACCAATAACAAAAGATGGTCATTTAAAACTTATCGTTGCAGATGATGAAGATAAAGATAGTTTATATGTATTACGTCACACTTGCGCACACGTATTAGCACAAGCATTAAGAAGACTATATGGTAAAGATGTACACTTTGGTGTTGGTCCAGCTATTGATGGTGGATTCTACTATGACTTTGATGCAGAATACAAAGTTTCAGAAGAAGACTTTAAAGCAATTGAAAAAGAAGTTAAGAAAATTATTAGTGAAAATCACGTAATTGAAGGGCGCGAAGTAAGTAAAGAAGAAGCTTTAGAAATCTTTAAAGAAGATCCTTATAAAGTAGAATTAATTAACGATCTTCCAGCTGATGAAGTTATCACAGTTTACACACAAGGAGACTTCACTGATCTTTGTCGTGGAGGACACGTAAGTGCAACTTCAAAAATCAAAGAATTTAAATTATTATCTGTAGCTGGTGCATACTGGAGAGGTAATAGTGATAATAAAATGTTACAACGTATTTATGGAACAGCTTATTTCACTAAAGAACATTTAGAACAACACTTAGTACGTCTACAAGAAGCACGTGAACGTGACCACAGAAAACTAGGTAAAGAATTAGGAATTTTCACAACAAGTCAAAAAGTTGGTGCTGGATTACCATTATGGTTACCAAATGGTGCTACTATCCGTCGTACTATCGAAAGATATATCGTTGATAAAGAAGTAGAATTAGGATACGATCACGTTTATACTCCAATTATGGGTTCTAAAGAGTTATATATTACAAGTGGACACTGGGATCACTATCAAGAAGATATGTTTCCACCAATGGAGATGGACCACGAAACAATGGTACTTCGTCCAATGAACTGTCCTCACCACATGATGGTTTATAAAAATGAACGTCACTC
>NZ_CAUSAI010000077.1:0-2600 GCF_963529685.1 uncultured Gemella sp. | reverse complement strand
TTCGTCCAATGAACTGTCCTCACCACATGATGGTTTATAAAAATGAACGTCACTCATACCGTGAACTTCCAATCCGTATCGCAGAGCTTGGAATGATGCACCGTTATGAAGCAAGTGGAGCAGTGAGTGGATTACAACGTGTTCGAGGTATGACTCTAAACGATGCTCACATTTTTGTACGTCCAGATCAACTTAAAGATGAATTTAAATTAACAGTAGGACTTATTGAAGAAGCATATAAAGATTTAGGTATTAAAAACTTCAGCTACCGTCTATCATACAGAGACCCTGAAAACACTGAGAAATACTTCGATGATGATGCAATGTGGAATAACGCTCAACAAATGTTAAAAGAAACTGCTGATGAGTTAGGTTTAGATTATGTTGAAGCTGAAGGAGAAGCAGCATTCTACGGACCAAAACTTGACGTTCAAGTAGAAACAGCAATCGGAAAACAAGAAACATTATCTACAATTCAATTAGACTTCTTACTACCAGAGAGATTCGAATTAGAGTACATTGGAGAAGATGGAAAAGCTCACCGTCCGGTAGTTATTCACCGTGGTATCGTATCAACAATGGAAAGAATGGTTGCCTTCTTATTAGAAGAGTACAAAGGAGATTTACCAACATGGTTATCACCAAACCAAGTACGTATTATTCCAGTAAATAATGATTACCACTATGATTATTCTAAAGAAATCATGCAAGAACTTAAAAAAGTTGGTGTTAAAGTAGCTATCGATGATAGAGATGAAAAACTAGGATATAAAATCCGTGAAGCAGCAAGTAAAAAAATTCCATATACTTTAGTAATTGGAGATAAAGAAGTAGAAAACAGAAATGTTAACGTTAGAACATTTGGTTCATTAAACCAAAAAGAAGAAAGCTTTGCTGAATTTAAAGAAAATATCTTAAGAGAAATCAACGAAAGATTAATCGAGAAAAACGCATAGTAAAATAAATAGAGAAGGGATGGAAGTCATCCCTTCTCACTAATAAGGAGAGATATAATGTTAACTCAATTAACAAAAAATGTAAAAAAAGGTCAAGTTAGAGTGAAAATTAAAACTACTCATGGAGATATGACTTTCAAATTATTTGAAAAAGATATTCCAAAAGCAGTAGAAAACTTTTTAACTCATGCAAAAAATGGGTACTATAAAGGTATTATTTTCCACCGTGTAATTAAAGACTTTATGATTCAAGGTGGAGACCCAACTGGTACAGGTATGGGAGGAGAATCAATCTGGGGACGTAGTTTCGAAGATGAATTCTCAATGGATTACTTCCACTTCTATGGTGCATTGAGCATGGCGAATGCTGGACCAAACACAAATGGAAGTCAATTCTTTATCGTTCAAAATTCTCATGTAGATGCTAGAACTTTACAAGCGCTTGAACAAGGTGGATGGCCGAAAGAAGCTGTAGAAGGTTATGCTAAACTTGGAGGAACTCCTCACTTAGATCACCGCCACACAGTATTCGGTCACTTAATTGCAGGAGCGAAAACTCTAGAAAAAATTGCAGCTGTGAAAACTGGAGCTCAAGATAAACCAGTTGAAGAAGTTGTGATTCTTGATGTAGAAGTTAAATAATTTTTGAATAAGACTAAGAGAAAAGTCTAGAATTTGATAAAATTTCTTTTGAAATTTAATAAACTCTGCGGGAGTGACTCGATAAAATTGATTTCTACGGAATCATGATTTTGGGTCACTTTCGTTGTTTTTTAGTAGAATTCACTTAGGGATTAATGCTATATATTTATAAATTATTTTATTATTAAAAACGCTTTTTTTGTTTTACAAGTGTCAAACTCCCGAACTGGAATTTACTTTGGGAATTAACATCAAGAAAAAATTTATAGAAATTCAATTGTAATCGCTTGAAATATGTATATTATAATATTAATATAGAGATAGAAATAAATTACCAAAGAGGAAGGTGATTATGATGAAATTATTAACAATGTTCAAATTTGCTAATTTAGATAATGAAGATGAAGTTTATGAAGGTGGAGTAATTTCTATTCTTTTAGCAATAGGCAGACATTTATGCTTAGGTATAGCTAATATTGTTAAAGCACTAGGGTATGCTTATTATCTGTTAATCTGGCTGATATATGTAGTAGCAGTAATAGTAGGAGTAGGATTTATTCTCTATTATCTATATTTAGTTGGATTAGCTCTATTTTAGTAAATATAATTTGTTTTATTAACAGTTGTAACAAGAGTTTTTGATGCCTCTTGTTACAACTGTTTATTTAGTAAAGTTGGTTTATAAATAATTACTAGGTATTCTATAGTAAAAAGGATGTTAATTAAATTTTTGGATAAATTTTATTATATAAATCAAAAAATAGGAAGCTTTACTTTTGGAGTTTTTTGAAAAGAATCAAAAAAATAAAGGTATGACAAATAGACCTGTAAATCAATAGTTTCAACTTAAATTTCAGTTTTTTGTTTGAACTGGAATTTACTTTGGGAATTAACAAGAGATGCTTGTTGTCTCTAACAGCCCATTATACATTTGACAAATCTCTTAATATGGTATATAATATTGATAATTTGAATAACACATCTTTAATGTGATCCAGAGAG
>NZ_CAUSAI010000076.1:0-2907 GCF_963529685.1 uncultured Gemella sp. | reverse complement strand
GCTTTTGGTGTTGTTCCTGCTGCTGGTTCTTCTGCTTTCGGCGTTGTTCCTGCTGCTGGTTCTTCTGCTTTCGGTGTTGTTCCTGCTGGTTCTTCCGCTTTTGGTGTTGTTCCTGCTGCTGGTTCTTCTGCTTTCGGCGTTGTTCCTGCTGGTTCTTCTGCTTTTGGTGTTGTTCCTGCTGCTGGTTCTTCTACTTTTGGTGTTGTTCCTACTGCTGGTTCTTCCGCTTTCGGTGTTGTTCCTGCTGCTGGTTCTTCTGCTTTTGGCGTTGTTCCTGCTGCTGGTTCTTCTACTTTTGGTGTTGTTCCTGCTGCTGGTTCTTCCACTTTCGGTAACTCTGGTTGCACAGCCGGTTCAACTATTGCACCCCCTAAATTTTCTTTATATTCAGGTATCTCTAATACTTCTGGTTTTACTATAGCCCCATCTTTTACTTTATTTTCTGTAGTAGATTTTTTTTCTTCAATTGTATTTGAATTTTTTTCTACCAAGTCATATGCTTTATATACAATTTTTGCCTCTATTACATTACCGTTCAATTCCGAACTATATAAAACTGTTTTTTCAACTAACTCTCTTACCACGCTAGTATTAGGTAATGATTTTTCTGTTTTACTTTCTTTAGTAATAGTTGCATTTTTTTTATTACCACTAGCTTCATCTTCTTTAGCAATGCTTCCTGTATATTTTTTATTGACACTAACGTCAGGTTGTACAACCTTTGAAATTTGACCTTTTTTCAAGTTTCCTAAATTATATGTGAATTTTTGTCCATTAATTGTCGCATAAACAACAGTATTATACGTGTCTTTTGCCGCCGTTACCTCAAACACTATTTCTCCATTAACTTCTTTAGCTTGGATAGTAATATCTTGAGTTTCTTTATTATTACTAGTCGCTGAAATATTTTCTACATTATTTTCTGCGAACGCTCCTAATGGATTTGCTAATGCGAATAAAAGAACACCAGCAGTTGCTACTTTTGATATTTTTTTCATTTAAAATTCCTCCTAAGTTATCGGTTGTTTTTTTATAGAAATAAAAGTCATCCTTTACTTCATTATTCTACTATTTTTACTATTTGTCAAGCATATTGTTTCTAAGATAATAACTATTGTCTATACTACATACTTCCATAAATTTATTTATGTAAAAGTTGTATTTTTTACTCGAATATTGACACTTGTGAAACCAAAAATAATTTCACAAGAGTTGATATCTCGCTATTTTTTTGTCAAATTTCCACACTTTTATATTGCGTACTTTCTCTCGTACTGTGGTGCAATATAAGTAGCTATGTGTTTAGGATTAAATAAAATTTCAAAAGAAATTAAAGATAAAAATAAATTTATATTTTTACTAGATAATATTCTATCGCGATTAATTTACGGAAGAGTTTCATCACCCTCTTCAAAACGTTCTACAATAGAATCTTCTAAGAGGTTATTAGAATATGAAGACATGGAACTTCATCATTTCTACAGAGCTTTGGAAATAATTGAACCCCCTTCTAAAATAAATAAAAAAAGCACTACTGACTACAAAAGATTAGTTAAAGTTACTAATATTACAAGTGATGGGGAGATAGCTAAAAAAAAATGTATAACCTTAGATGAAGAAAAAATATTAGAGGAGAGTTTGTATGATGGTATATGGTATTTCTACGAACTTAGATGAACCAATTGAAAAGATTATAAACATTAATAAAAGACGTTGGCAAATTGAAGAATGCTTCAAAATAATGAAAAGTGAATCCAAATCTAGAACTGTATATCTTAGTAGAGAAGATAGAATTAAAGCGCATTTTGTAACTTGTTTCTTATCTTTAACACTATTTAGTTTCTTGGAACAAAAATTAGGAGCAGAGGTTTCTTATGTAGAATTAATAAAAACATTAAGAGACTATAAATTTAAAAGATTTTATGTTTTAGGATATACTCCTATATACACAAGAACTGAGATAACAGAGCTTCTACATACATCTTTCGGTTTTAATACCGATTTTGAAATAATCAGTGAAAAAATTTCAAAAAATTTTTTAAAGAAACAAAAAAATAAAAAAGTACGCATTTTATAAACAAAATTCAAAGTGTTATAAACCACTATTCCTAGGATTTATAACACTTTTATCTTTTTACAAGTGTCAAACTTGGGTTAATAATACAATCAAAAATAGAAGAAAATCAAGAAACATATTTGAATTTTATTAGATAATTTTATAAATTCTTTTTCACTATTAATAACAATAAAAATGGAAGTGACTCAAAAATCATGATTTCTCAAGAAACAAAATTTTGACGAGCCACCCCCGCACAGTTTATTAGATATCTAAAAAGATTTTAGAAAGTGAATTTAGATTTCAATAAACCACTACGTCTATGAGTTTTCATATGAAATTTGTTGAATTTTAGGACTTTTAGGTCAGCCCCATCGGTAATAATATCATTTATATTTGTATGATCCCAAGGAGTTCCTTTTCTATGAGTAATTGTGACCAATTCACTTGCTGTAAGGTGCCCATATTTTTAAAAAGTACTTTGAATAGAATCAACTACATCCTTCTCATCTAAAGATTAAAGAAATCTTGCTAATACCATCGATTTTTCATTAGCAACATTTTGTTTTAATTATTCATTGTTCTTTTCATCTTCTGCTGATTTGATTATATCTGATATTAATCTACTAAAGTCTATGGCGTTTTTTGATGTAATAACTGGTTTCCCTGTTCTCTCTTCAATCTCTCTTCTTGCGTTTCCAGCAATACTACCTCCATCTTTAGCAACTTTTTTATTTTCTTCCAAACCTTGAGGATGAGTTGCATTAGCTATATCTTTCGTTGCAGCTTCCGCTAGCATATTTAAGATAATTTCAGTTGTTGTCATATTATCTCTTAAGTTTTGTTTCTTC
>NZ_CAUSAI010000075.1:0-3088 GCF_963529685.1 uncultured Gemella sp. | reverse complement strand
GATAAAATAGAGATAACAATAATTATGGAAAGGTTTTGAGAAAATGGCAAAAGCAGAAATTAGAAGAATAGTAATGGATATGGTAGATGAAAATTGCTATATAGTTTATAAAGATGGGCGAGGAGTTATTGTCGATCCAGGTGAAGGTTTCGATAGAATACAAAAAGCTGTAGACGAATTAAATGTAAAGATTGAAGCGATATTATTAACACATGCTCACTTTGATCACATTATGTCATTAGATGAGTGTAGAAAACACTACGGTGTGCCTGTATATATTTCAGGACATGAACGTGATTGGTTACAAAACCCGGATTTTAACGGTTCAACATTGTTCCGTTTAAGAAGACCACCTATGACAGACCCGGCGGAATTTGAATTTGAGGAAAATAAAAAATACGAAATTGCTGGTTTAAGTTTTACAGTTCTACCAACACCAGGGCATTCTCCAGGGGGAGTATCATTTGATTTTGGTAAGTTTGTAGTAGTTGGAGATGCATTATTTAGAAGCGGTTTTGGTCGTTATGATTTATATGGATCAGATTATGATGCCTTGAAAAATTCACTAGGAAATGTATTATTCAAGCTTGATGGTGCGAAAATAGTATATCCAGGTCATGGGGACGAGACTACGATAGAACGCGAGCGAGGTCTAAATCTTATCGGTTGTTAAAAAAAGGGAGGGATTTTATGAGAAAGTATATAGGAAGAATAACCATAAATTATAGTTTCTTTATTGATTGGTCAATAAGTCTAGCGGTTATTATTCTGGCTTCTATAATTTTTAAATTTATTAAGTTTGAAGAGGTTTTCGGGGTAAATAACTATCTTGCATTATGGATAATTATAGGAGGGCTAACATTTTTAAATCAGTGTGTTGTAATGTTGTTAAGAGATAAATATGAGTACAATACATTTTTTGAAATTACAGATGAACATTTTAAACTAGCTTCAACATTAATATATACATTCTTTAAGTTGGAGAAAGTAGCACCACTTAGGAATATACTAGATTATACAATTAAACAAAATATATTTTCGAAAAAATTCAATATTTACAAGATTAGTATAAACACTGGCTCGGAAAAACTAAGCTTTTATGTTTCTAAAAAAGATGTAGAACAGTTAGAAAACCTATTGTTAATTATACTAGAAAACAATCTTAATTATAGGAGGTATAAAGATGAAGAATATTAAAAAAAGTCGAGTACACCCTATGGTTATTATGGATTCTGTAATTACAGGATTTAGATTATTTGGTATTTTTATGATTCTGGCATTAAAAGAGCAAAATTGGAAATATTATTTACTAGTTTTAGCAGGATTTCTTCTACTAATAGTAATAGGTATATTTGATTATTTCTTAAAAAGTTATGAAGTACGTGATGGGGCTCTAATTTACACAAAAGGAATAATAAATAAAGAAGCAAAAAATATAAATCTTGAAAATATCCAGTCAATCGACATGAGTTCTAACGTATTGTATCAAGTGTTTAATCTGCTTTCGGTGGATATAAACCTTGTTGGAGGTAAAATTAGGATAAAACCTCTGAAGAAGGAAGTCGCATTAAATTTAATTGATATACTAAGAGAATTAAAACAAGATGCATCTGAAGATATAGCTTCATATCAAGAAGAAAAAGTACAGGAGTCTCAAAAAGAAATACTAAGATTATCTGTTAAAGATCTTGCATTTTATGGATTGCTTAGGGTTAGGTTCTTTGCAGCTTTAGGGTTGATATTAGCATTAAATGGTAAGATTCGAGATGTATTCAAATATCTCTTCGACAACGAAGCTTATTTTGACGAACTTCTTCAAAAAAATGCTAAGTCAGTCGCGGGAAATATAACAGCCATATTTATAATAATTGGGATATTTATGATTTTAGTAGTAATTGCATCGATTGTTCATACGATTGTAAAATATTATAACTTTATCCTTACGACAAAAGATAATAATTTACTGTGTAAATATGGATTGTTAAATAAAAAATCATTAGTTATTGATATTGACAGGATTCAAAGTGTAAAATTGATATATCCTTTGCGTTATCGTTTCTTCGGACTTGCGAAATTATCTGTTGAAACCTTGACTAATAACGTATCAGAAGATTTAAGTGAGCAAAAATCTACGATAGATGTCTTGCCTCTAGTAAAAAAAGATTTTGCACAAAATTTTGTGAAAAATAATCTAGGTATTGATTTAGAGTACTATGGAAGTTTAGAAAGTGAGAAAATACAACGAAAAGCTAGAATTGCATTGTATCGTTGGAGTTTGTTTAATTGTAGCCCTCTACCGATAATAGTATTTGCAATATTATATTTTGCTAATATTGATTTCAAGCTAGAGTATAAAGTTTTGAGTTCGCTTGCTCTTTATCTTATCTTGGTTTCGTATAGTATTTTAGTTAAAAACTATATGTTGAAATATAACGAGCTTTCTTATGATAGACATTACTTTAAGAATACGTTTACGAGACAATTAACAATAATAACAGAATTTATTAAGGTCAAAAAAGTAGGAACAATTAATAGTAGGACGAACTATTTTATGAGTAAAAGAAATCTTGCTCATATATCAATAAATTCTATTGGAGCAAACTCAGATATTAAGTTGAAATATTATGATAAGGGATATAAAGAAAAATTAGAAAGAGATTTTATAGTTTCGGAGGTAGGTTATGAGTAGAATATTTGAAAAAAAATCGTGTAATTTACCACAGAGGTCTGTACAATATATAAGAATACACTTTGGGATATATGCTCTAGTTCTCTTATCACCAGTTATTGGTAAAAGTGTATATGACTATTTTAAAACGGAAATAAATTATAAGTTTCTTGGTCTAGGTATATTAGTGATATTAACAATATATGCAATAGTGGCTTTAATTATTCCACCTTTAGTAATTAGAAATTATTCTTATGAAGTAGACGAGATGGGAGTGGCAGAAGTAGAAGGGGTCTTTTTTAAGAGTAAAAAAACTTTGCCTTATAATACCATTCAAGACGTTACGATACATACAGGACCTATTTCTAAAAAGTTTAAATTGGCAAATATAGAAATAACGGGGATATATAGCAAACTATC
>NZ_CAUSAI010000074.1:0-3157 GCF_963529685.1 uncultured Gemella sp. | reverse complement strand
ACTAATTCATGTACTACTCCCGGTATAGCAGACACTCTACTTTCATTATTTTTAATTTCTGTTGGTACTCCGATAATCATTTCCCTTACCTCCTTATTTTTTCTCTGTACTTGTATTATAGCATAGATGTTCATAAAATGAAAGCGTTTTTTTAATGAAAATAACGATGAAAATATTTTCTTTTTTTAAGATAATATTTCTAATCTAAACTCTAGTAAAATAGGCTTCTTTTATCTACGGTTAATACTTTTTTCATGAAAATAAATGATAAATTACTAAAAGAAAAGAAATTTGAAAAACACTGTTATACGATTTTCATTTTGCTGTATTAGTATATTCATCTTTTAAATTTTTATTAATCGCCGTTTGAATATTTACAAATAAATTTGTTTTAAAAACACAATTTTATAGTTTTATTAAAATTTTATCTAAATAAATTTTTTTATTCTAAAGAACATTTTTTAAATATTTTATTGAAAACTTTTTGTATTTCAATAATACAAAAAATAATAGTGTATTATAACTATTTCGCATAAAGTCACCATAATTTTCGAGTTTATAAAATAAATACCTCTATTAAACATAAGTTTAATAGAGGTATTTTTATTATCTGCTGTAATATTCAACGATAAGTTGTTCGTTGATTTCTGGGTGTAATTCACTTCTTTCTGGAATTCTTACTAATGATCCTTCTAATTTATCAGCATCAAAAGTTAAGTATTCAGGAACGAAGTTAGTTACTTCAACAGCTTCTTTAACAATTTCAAGGTTTCTAGATTTTTCTCTTACTGAAACTACTTGACCTGGTTTAACAGCGTAAGAAGCGATATCTACTTTTTTACCATCTACAAGAACGTGTCCGTGGTTTACTAATTGTCTAGCTTGACGGTTAGTTCTTGCTAAACCTAAGCTGTATACTACTGAATCTAAACGTGTAGCAAGTAATGCCATGAAGTTTTCACCGTGTAGACCTTGTAATTTACCAGCTTTATCGAATAATTTACGGAATTGTTTTTCATTCATACCGTGTAGGTAACGAAGTTTTTGTTTTTCTTGTAATTGTAAACCATACTCAGATAGTTTTTTTCTTAAGTTAGGACCATGTTGTCCTGGTGCGTAAGGGCGTTTAGCTAACTCCTTACCAGTACCGCTTAGTGAAATTCCTAAACGACGAGATTTTTTCCAAGTTGAACCTGTAAAACGAGCCATTATGTGCTCCTCCTTATATCTTTTTGTTTTTATTTTTGTGAAAACAAAAAGCACGATTATCGTTGTTGTATATGTTATAAAACTGGAACTTCGCCTAGCAGCATAGGCTACGAGTTGCCACATTAAAAAATGTATAACATAGAGGCAATAACAATTAATCCACTGCTATTATTTTACACAAAGAATAGTTTATCATTATTTAAATAATAAGTCAACTATTTTGATGTATTTATTAACACGTTTCTACAAATTTTTTAAAAGTATTATACTCATCATCTATCTCCGGGTGCCATTGAACACCTATAAGGTTCTCTCGTTCTATTGCTTCAATAGTTCCGTCGTCTGCCACTGCTGTGACTTTGAAACCTTCGGCTAGTTTATTAATCGCCTGATGATGTATTGAATTAACATTATTTTCTTTTCCATATAAGCTATATAAAAATGAATCCCTGTTTATTTTTACTGAATGCCTTACTAATTTTTCTTTACTAGTATGCTCATCAATATGTTGTTTTAGTGTACCTCCAAAGTAAATATTAAGACTTTGCAATCCACTACATATTCCCAAAATAGGCTTCTTCTGCCTTTCAAACAATTCAATAAGTCTAAAGTCTAATTCATCCTCATAATTGTCTTCCGGATAAATAAGCCCCTTTTGTGGCTCTTCTCCATAATATTTAGGGTTTATATCTCTATCTCTTCCCGCAATTATTAGACCATCACACATCTCTACAATTTTCTCTATTCCATTTTGCGAACAAACTGGGAATAATACAAAACCTACTTTGGTCGCTATTTCTGAAAAATATCCATTAACGTATAGCCTTCTTTTATCTATACCTGCATCAGATCTATAATCCACGCTTCTTGTTGAAATTGCTATTATTTTCATGTGCAATGACCTCCTTTTTCAATCTATGATTTTAATTATATAAACTTTATAAATAAATGTCAAGGTTGATTTTTCTATATTTTCAGAAATTTTAGTAAAATTCAATACTATTGCATAATTAATTTAAATTATATAGAAAATCTTTTTATAAGTTATTTCATGATATTGTAATTATTGCTAAAGATATGTATAATAATAGTTGTGCTAAATTTTAAGGAGGAATTATTAAATGAGTTATTTACTAACTGTCAAATATCCTAAACAAGAAGTTATAGAAAATGGAAAAGAATCTGTTACAAATATTAAAGAAAATATCGAAGATGTTACAGTAGAAGAACTATTAGAAAAATACCAAGAATTTCAACGAGTAGGATATGATGTCAAAATTAATTTTGTAACTTCAGAAGTGTATGATGAATTTGATGTTTTTAAAATGGCTGAAATTTTCGATCTAAATGCCATCGACTATAGTGCTAAATTAAAATTTGTTAATCGATCTAATAAAGGTTCACACGATTACATCAGTAGCCTTGCTAAACTTTTTGATAGATATACTTTCGACTATGATATATCGATAAAATTGAAAATTAACGAAAAATCAGAAATTGATTTTAAAAATGAAGATACTTGGTTTGGTGAGACACCTATTTATCAAATAAATCCAAAGATCAACGTAAAAGATGCAAAACTATTTAAAAATCTGTACGACGAATTAAATGAAATTGCTCAAGTAAGCGCAGAAATTAAGCCGAAGAAAATAGAAGAAAAAATACTTTTACTATCATTAGATAACTATCCAGAAGGTACAGAAGTAGTTTTTACCCTTAAGGATTCTGAAATATACGAATAAAATATATTTTTCAAACTGAAAATCAACTATCCATTAGATATTGATTTTCAGTTTTTTACTTTTCTGTATAAAAAAAAGAAGACAACAGAGAAAGTTCTCTGTTGTCTTGACGTGCAAATTGGTATAAGACCAATATTAACGTTTTGAGAATTGAGGAGCACGTCTCGCACCACGAAGACCGTATTTTTTACGTTCTTTCATACGAG
>NZ_CAUSAI010000073.1:0-3317 GCF_963529685.1 uncultured Gemella sp. | reverse complement strand
TATTCCCAAAATTGGCAACACTTAATTATAACGTAGTCTATAGAAAAAAGTCAAAACAGTCATGGAAGATTCTTATACACGTATTTCACGATGATACTCAACTGAACTAATATAGTACTTTACAACATTAATACACTCACATTTACAAGAATCTAAAGAAGTTTCAAACAATACAATATTTCTTTCAGTTTGACTATGTGTACTAGCAAACTCAATTCCATCGTAAATTTTTAAATTATTATTATCTGTGATACTTTTTATATAATCTGAAATATACTGAGTAGCTATGTAATCTAATGGATCGTCACTACTTGCCTGTGGAGTTCTTATATTTTCACTAATTTCCTCTAAAAAGCTTCTATTAATATCTATCTCCGCAATATCAAAAGCAGCATTATTACCATATGGGACCTTAAAAGGGCTAATTTTATTAATCTTAGATAAATTAACCAATTTAATTGGACTATTTAGTTCAAATTTACCTATACATACTACGTCAAATACACCAGCACGAATCTCTTTAATACAGGTTTTCTCATCCGTTGCTAAGTATAGGCAGGCAACTCCCTTTGCATTTATTCGACCTTCACCACTTTTTCCAGGCTTAGGTGCTCCCATATTTCTTTTATCAATCGTCTCACCATTATGACTTTTTCTAGCCCGATATAAAGATAAACTATTAGGTTCATAATCACTTTCAATATATGAAAATAAAGATTTTAATACATCTATATTTATATTACTAGGATGGTAGCGATTTTCTTCCTTCAATTGTTTTCTAAATTCAGACCAACTCATATTTTTTAAAATACTATGTTGTTTAACATATTCAGAGTCTAATTTCTTTATTAGTACTATTTTTTGATTTAATAAATCTTGATGTCCATTGAAATACTCTTTACAAATAGATTCTATTAATGACATTATCTTATTGTTATCTAACTGAGGATTAAAGATTTTCCAAACAGACTGTAATTCATCAATCAACAACTCACCAGCATCATGTATTTTATAGCTATCTAGAAATGCTTCAAAAAGTTCTTTTATAAATTTTATTGCTGTAGATTCCTCAGTATCATATAATACTGAACGACTACCACAATTAGGACAGCAGTCAAGAGGTTCATTATTATTAGACCTTTTTAAGACAGCTTTCAATTCCTCATCATTAAAACAATTCTCACAAATTTTCATATCTATCACCCTTGTAATGATTGAAAATATCGATATACTACCTCTAGATGTTGTTGAATTGACAATTTTTTTATAGTTCCCAACCCAGGATATCGACCTTCACTTTGCAACTGTCTAAATTGACATAATGCAGGCGTATCGATATCCTCAGAATTCGCCCAATCAATTAATTTGTATAAAGCTTCACTAAACTTTCCAGCGGGATTTGTTATATCAGAATTAGAATCAGATACAAAGTGCCTAATATATAATTCTCGAGATTGTGAATTCATATATATTATATGAATTGCTACGGCTCTAGGTGCAAATCCCCCCATCATAAAATCATTACCTACTATAGAATAATCTGAATATCCGGTAAAATGATCTTGACTAAAATATAGATGGTCAGAAGAAAAGAATTCATTAATATTATGTGCATAATCAGAATTTCGTTGTAATTTATTAAATCTATCATTACACAAAACTAAAGAACCAACAGTGCCCGCTAACATGCGAGTGAAGTCACGACTCTCACCAACTAATGTATATAAAAACTGATCAATATTATTATGAAATTCTAAAGCTTGAGAAATACGAGACTGTTCTAAGCAAATAGAAATACATCGTTCTACCTGGTACCCAGCATTAACTATAGTTGAAAAAGTGCCATTACAATTATCATCTATATATATAACAGGTAATACATAATCAGTATTTCCCTCTATTGAACTTAAAAAGGCTGTTATCTCTTCTGCTGTAACGTCTGTTAACTCTCTTTTAGGGTTAAAAATTATCCCTATGTAACTATGCTGCTCAATAAAGGCATTTATTGTTCTACTTAAACGAGTAGTCAAATTAATAGGTTCCACAATAGGTATTATTTGATTCTCTCTTTCAAGTGAAGCAGCAAATAAATTGTTTTGAACTTCTTCTTCTAGTGCAAGTAATTCATATTGCCGACCTCGAAATATAGGTAAATACATATGAACCTCCCTCAATTATTAAGAAAAGAAATTAACTTAGAATAATCAGACTTACTAAATTTAGAAAAATAAATTAGAGATCTTAAAGATTTTGGTAAACACTCAATTTGCTCATTAGAATATTTTTTAAAATTTCTATTTTTTAAGCAAAACAAAAACTTCTTGTAGAGCAAATTATAATCTATTTTTAAAAATAAATCCCTGCAAGCATTATAGTATTCAAAATCGTTTGTTTCAGGCAAAAAACCATAGTAGGCATTTAAGATCTCTTCAAATTCATATTTACGCAACATAGAAAACCATATATTTTTATCAAGTCTATCGGTATATCGTATAGCCTCTCTTTTTATAGATAATGTCATTCGAGATGTTAGTACAATAATTCCTACAGAAGTAGACTCCAAAATAGACATTACAGAATTCAAATGATTCTCAGATATCACAACATATACTAAATCAAATGCTTTATAATAATTATTAACTTGAGTTTCTAAGCGATCTAAAGAATCTAATTCAGTCTTAATTTCATATACAGTAGCTGTTCCATTTAAAAGTACAAAATCTGCAATCGACTTACCTACCGGGAGCTCTACAAGTGCCGATGTTGTATTTAAATTATGCTTACCTAACAATAACTTATTAAATAATGTATTCTTATATACATATTCACTACGATAGTTTTTAACTAACTCATTATACAAATATTCAAATATATCATAATGCGTAGATCTTAATGATTTAGCATAAAATTTCAGTTTAGAGTCATCATTCATGGCTTTAAGTATATTATTTTTTGTAAAAATTTTATTTAATGCTATCATTCCAGCCATATTTTACAACCCTTTTATTAAAAAATATCATTCATCTTCTATCTTCGACATCATTTAATTATTATTTTAATATGAATATTTCATTAAAGCTATAAAAAGTTCAACTTTCTACAGAAAATTGAACTTTTTATATTTCTATTTAGTTAGTCTTCACCAATCATACGTACTTCTGGCTCCAGATGTACACCATGTTGATCATATACGCGTTTTTGTACTTCTTTAATAAGATCAAGTACATCTTTAGCTTTAGCATTGCCAGTATTGATAACAAAACCAGCATGCTTATGAGATACTTGTGCATCACCAACAGATAACCCTTTAAGACCTG
>NZ_CAUSAI010000072.1:0-3609 GCF_963529685.1 uncultured Gemella sp. | reverse complement strand
AGCTGCTGCTAAAGCTCAGGCGGAAAAAGAAAAACTTGCCAAAGAAAAAGAGGAAATTGAAAAACTAGAAAGACTAAAATCTGAAACAGTAGATGCGATTATGAAAGATAGCAATATTTCAGAAGATGAAAAAGAAAAATTTAAAGCAATTATAAAAACTGCTACTCTTAAAGATACCTTGGTAGCTACTGTGGAAAACGAAAGTAAAATTAGTGATATTAGTGTTTCATTTAACAACTCTAATATTAAAGCAACTCAATTTATAGCCGTAAAAGCTGACGAAAAGAATACAACTAAAGTAGAATCTTTAGTTAAAAATACTGATGAAAAAATGCAAGTAATAAAAACGATTGATCTTTATTTTAAAGATGAAAAAGGAAATATAATAGATAAAAAAGGTGAAACTCGTACCGTTACTGTAGCACTATTGGCTAATGAGAATGAAAAATTAGAGGTATATTATGTAAACGATAATAACCTTGAAAAAATTCCAAGTATCTATAAAGATGGGAAATTAACATTTTTCACAAATCATTTTAGCTTATATACTATCATTAAAAAAGAAACAACAAACCAAACTAATTCAAATATCAATATAACGCCTTCTGATACATCAGTATCTTACAAAGGTAATGCACTAGTCCAATCTGTACTTCCTGAATTTAATATAAATTCATTAAATAACAATACAGATTTCAATACAAAAACAAATGTTCAAGAGATGAAACACGTAGCTACAAACACTAAAACATTGGCAAAAACAGGTGTAACTAATAAAGCCACATTTGTTTATGGTTTACTAATATTACTTGCTTCATTTGTTTTGCGTAGAAGAATTCACAAATAATACTCAATCTAAGAGAAACTAACCAAAATTTTTTAAAAGAGTTTATATGAAAACTAATAGACGCGGTAGTTTATTGACATCTAAATTCACTTTATAAGAGCTTTTTAGATATCTTATAAACTTTGCGGAGTGACTCGATAAAATCTATTCTTTCAAAATCGCGATTTTCGAGTCACTCTCACCGAGTAAAATGTGAACAAACTATGTCTTATTTTTGAAACTTTAAAGTAAAAAACTAAGATTTTACCTTATACATGAGACTAATTATCACTTTTATCTTTATTTTTTTAATCTTTTGTAATATAATAATATTGAAGATTAAAAAAATAATCAATCTATTTATAATTAAAGGAGAACCTTACTTAATATGAAAAATACAACATTATTAAAAGTTTTGTCTGCAACTGCAATATTCTCAGCAATTGCGGCAATCGAAGCATATGATCAAGATAACTTTGCTTTTGCAGCAGAAACACCTGCAGCAGTTGCTCCGGCTACGCCACCAACAGCAACTACTCCTGCAGCAGTTGCTCCAACTACGCCACCAACAGCAACTACTCCTGCAGCAGCTGCTCCAACAGCTACAACGCCGGCAACAACTACGCCTAATGCTGATGAACCAGCTACTGTACCACAAGACGTTAAAGCATTAAAAGATGGAGAATATAAAATTACTGCTGAAGCTATTAACTTCGGTAACGGGGAAAGTCCTTCTATGGCTGCCGCTGGATTAGATAACGAAAAAACAAAATTAATAGTAAAAAATGGACAGTACTCTGTAAGTGTTACATTTAAACCTATTACATTAGGTACTATGTCTGGATACTTAGGAAATTTAAAATACTATGATGGTGATAAAACTCATGCAAATCGTTTTGAGATCAAAAGCAGTGAATTTAAAGATACTACTATAGTTGAAAATTACCCTGAAAACGTGAAAGATGCATATATTGATACATACAAAAAGAAATTCCCTAATCGTACTGTTTATCCAAAAACTGTTGCCTACAATGTAGATAAAAATAAAATTGATGATAATAATAAACTAGAAACATTTACTGAAGTGTTTGTTCCTGTTATGGAATCTATTGGTGAAGCGACTAATAATCCTGGAACTGGAACTCAAAAAATGATTTTAAAATTCGACTTAACTTCACTTTCTAGAAAAAAAGTTACAGCTGACAACTATGAAGCTGCTACATACAAAAATCCTAATAAAGATGTAGAATATAAAGGAACTATAAAAACACATATTGATGGGAAGGTAAAAATAGGTTTCCCGGATGGTGGAATTCACGTTCAAGGACACTTTAGAAATGCTAACAACAATGATGAAGAATCATTATACGGTTCTGCACTAGATAGCTACGTTAGAGTTGAAAAAGTTGGAGAAAAATATAAATATACATTAAGATTCAAAAAAGGTCTTGCTAATGTAGGTGGAGAATTCTATCCATTTGAATTGAAAAAATTAGCATACGAAGGTAAAGACGTTCCTTTTACTACACTAGCTAAAAATGCTGATTCATCTATTAACGAAGCATCTATAACAACTGATAAACTTTTAGAAAAAATTCAGTTAGATGGAACTGCTCCTTATCCTAATGGAGCATTAATGTCTCACTTTGTTACATTGCAACTATACTATGATACTGCAACTGCTTATAAAGAAAGACCAGCTAAAATCGAAGAAGTAGTGGTGCCTGCTAAACCAAAACCAGTCACTCCTACACCTGCACCGGTGAAACCTAAAGAAGATCCTGCACCTGCTAAACCAGCATTCCCTGATCATGTAGTAACTGCTGACAAAGTACCTACTACTTTCCCTACTACTGTAAAAGGGGAATTATATACTCAACAAGATAATAGTATTTCTGGTTACGCTCCATTACTTGAAAAAGACATCACTATAGAAAAAGTTGATAACAAATACAAATATACGTTTAATGTGAAGGAAAACAAAGGGACAACAATGTCCACTAAAGTCTTTAAATACCAATTCACAAAAATTGCACACAATGGTACAGATGCTTCTCTAGAGGAGATTAACAAAAAGACTAAAAAAGTAACTCTTATGACTGATAAGTTACTAGATATAATACCGATAAACACAACATTTAAAAATTCATTAAATGCGACTGGTGAAGCTGCGTTATATCTAAAACTAGACTTCCCTACTGTAGAAGCTACTAAAGAAGAAGCCGCTAATAATTCAGTACCGGCTAAAATTTATGATGCTAATGTTGCTAATAAACTATCAATGTCAGATGGTGCCCTAGTTCACGAAAAAACTCGTGTAGAAAAAGTTAACGACACTTACCACTACTACTTAACATTTAAAAACTTACAATTTGGACCTCTTGTAGGAACTGTTGATTCATTAAGTGTTGATGGTAAAGCTGCTGAACGAACAGATCTTGGTGGTGAAGGTAATGAAAAACTATTCCACTTCACAAGTGCTGAAAAATTAACAGAAAAAACTATCAATTTCGATGTATCATCTAATGGCAAACCATTACATTCAAATGTTCCTGCCACATTAAACTTTAATTGGAATGCTGCTACTCCATTAACAGCAGAACAAGTTACTGCTTTACACCAAGACGAAGCTACAAAAGCTCAGGCCGAAGCTGCTCGCCTTGAAAAAGAAAAAGCTGAAGCTGACAAACTAGCTAAAGAAAAAGCTGAAAGAGAAAAAGCCGAAGCCGACAAACTAGCTAAAGAAAAAGCTGAAAGAGAAAAAGCCGAAGCCGACAAACTAG
>NZ_CAUSAI010000071.1:0-3736 GCF_963529685.1 uncultured Gemella sp. | reverse complement strand
ATAATTCAGTGTGTTTTCTATTTTATTCCTAAGAGTTAATAACTCATTATAATTTTCCATTTAACAATTCCTTTACTTTGATAATTAATTTAATCTGTTATGTTGGCAGTGTCAAGATTTTTGTGTAAACACAATCTGATGTTTTAAATAAAGTTAACTATTTATAATTTTATTAGTTCTTATGGCTTTTATTCCTTAGAGTTTAATAAGATTTTTCGAGAGATTTTGTCAAGAATTCAAAGAAGGCTTGCCCTTGTTCTTGACAAAATCATAGAAAAATCTAAACTCTAGAAGGGAATAAAAGCTAGTTTATATATATTTCTTCTATCATATTCTCTAATTCTTCTTTCGCCATACTAAAGCCATAGTGTGATATACCTACATATTTTACGTTATATTCACATGCTGATACACAAACATATCTGTTTAGGGATTGTTCATTAGGGAATTGTTCTTTTTTCTTTATTCCTTTTTTTAAATGTTTATTATAATTTTCTATTATATTTGTTGTATAAATACTTCTTCTTATTGATTTTGGGAATAAATAATATGTAAATAGACAATCTCTAACATCTAATAGACTATTTGTTACTTTAGGATATTTTTCTTTATATTTATCTATAAATAATGCTAGATTCTTTTCTGCCTCATCTTTTGTCGATGCTTGATACACTGCTTTTAAATCTTCTGATATTTCCACTTTATCTTTTGATCTTACTTTTAGTAAAATATTTCTTATTACATGCGTCCAGCATGTTTGATACTTTGCTTTAGGAAAGGCTTCTTCAAGCTTTTCTTTTATTCCTTTTAATCCATCTGTGACAAACAATAATACTCTATTTAAACCTCTTTTCTTAAGATTTTCTAACATATCTTTGTAGTTTTCTGGTGATTCTGTTGGAAATAATTCATATGATAGGATTTCTTTTTCTCCGCTTATTGTTATTCCTATTAATATATGTAGTGCTTCTTTTCCCACTGTTCCCCTTTTTACGCTAATATATGTTGAGTCTGCATATACTACCACATAATCTTTTGTTATTTTTCTTGAATGATACTCTTTAACTTTTTCATCTAATTGTTTAGTTATAACACTTATTGTTTGTGGTGAATAGTAGTGCCCATACAATTGTTCTACAATTTTACCTATTTCTCTTGTAGTCATACCTCTTTTATACAGTAATATTATTGTTTCTTCTAAATTTTGTGTGTTTCTTTTATATGGTACTAGTGTTTGAGGTGTAAATTCACTATTTCGATCTCTTGGGACTTTTATTGATAGTTTCCCATACTCACTATATATTGTTTTTGAATAACTTCCATTCCTTGAATTTCCTGTATTATATCCTTCTACAGAATGTTTTTCATAATTTAGAAATCCTGTAAGTTCAGCTTCTAATACTGTGTTTATAGCTTTTTCTACTTCAGCTCTAAATATTTCTGAAATATCTTCTCCTTTTAGTAGTGCATTTACTAATTTTGTGTTATTATTATTCATGAGAGATTCCTTTCGTAATGAGTTGTCGTTAACTTTATTTTACACCTAGGAGTCTCTTTTTTCTATGTCTTTTTTTCCAACTTCTCTTGACTTTTCTGTTTACACAAAATATTATACACTATCCGAAAAAATCGATTTTAATGAATTACCACCGCTAAATTTATTAGATATTGGTTGTATACTAAAAAAAGTTCGAGATAGGGATTTACCTTACCTCGAACTTTTATGTAACTCTTTATTTTAATCTGTCGAATATTTTATATTAGAAGATTCCTACTATTGTTTCTGTTTCTTCATCAATATCGATATTTAATGCACTTGGTACTTTTGGAAGTCCTGGCATTGTTAACACTTTGTTCGCATAAGCTACCACGAATCCAGCCCCACTACGTAGTTTAACATCATTGATAGTAATATTAAATCCTGTAGGACGACCTTTAATTTTCGCATTATCTGTTAATGAAGCTGGAGTTTTCGCCATACATACTGGTAGATGCTTGAATCCAAGTCTTTCGATTCTTTCGATTTCAGCTTTAACTTCATCAGAGAAGTTAACTCCATCTGCTCCATAAATCTCACGACATACTGTTTCGATTTTTTCAGTAATTGAAGCTTCATCTTTGTATAATAATTGTAGTTCTTTATCATTTTCTTCAACAGCTTTTACTACTTTTTCTGCTAGGTCTACTCCCCCAAGACCACCTTTTTCCCATACTTCTGTACGAGAGAATTCTACACCTTGTTCTTTTGCCCAGTTTTCTAAGAATGCTAATTCTTTTTCTGTATCAGTAACAAAGACATTTAGTGCTACCACTATCGGTAAATTGAATTTACGTAAGTTTTCGATATGTTTTTCTAAGTTTTGAACACCTTTAGCTAACGCTTCTAAGTTTTCTTCTTTTAGATCTTTTTCTTCAATGTCTCCGTGTAGTTTTAATGCTTTAACAGTAGCAACTACTACAGCAGCTTTTGGTTTAAGACCTGCTTTACGACATTTAATGTTTAAGAATTTCTCAGCTCCTAAGTCTGCTCCAAATCCTGCTTCTGTGATTACATAGTCAGCAAATTTTAATGCTGTTTTAGTAGCTAAGATTGAGTTACATCCGTGTGCAATATTCGCAAATGGTCCTCCGTGAATAATCGCTGGGTTGTTCTCAAGTGTTTGAACAATATTCGGTTTAATAGCATCTTTTAATAATGAAGTTATAACACCTTCAATTTTCAAATCTTTTAGGTAAACTGGTTCACCTTTTTTATTATAAGCTACAAGGATATTGCTTAATTTTTCTTTAAGATCAGCAATACCTTCTGACAGACATAGAATAGCCATTACCTCACTAGCTACAGTAATATCAAATCCGTCAAGGCGTTCTAAGTCAGTTCCTGCATTTACTTTAACATGACGTAAATCACGAGCGTTCATGTCCATTACGCGGTTGAAGACGATTTTATCTATTTCTAATTCGTTTCCTTGGAATACGTGGTTATTTACTAATACTGCGATTGCATTATGAGCTGTAGTAATAGCGTGCATATCTCCAGTAAAATGTAGGTTTATGTCTTCCATCGGTACTACTTGAGCATATCCTCCTCCAGCTGCTCCACCTTTTCTTCCTAATACAGGACCTAGAGATGGTTCACGTAGTGCTACACAAGATTTTTTCCCGATTCTATTTAATCCATCAGATAAACCGATAGTTACAGTACTTTTCCCTTCTCCACTTGATGTTGGGTTAATAGATGTAACTAATACTAGTTTTGCATCTTCTTTAATATCTTTTTTAATATTTTTTGTTTGGATTTTTGCTTTGTGATTTCCGTATAATATTAAATCCTCTTCTTTTATCCCTAATTTACCTGCTACTTCAGCAATATGTTTCTTTTCACATTCATTTGAAATTTGAAAGTCTGACTTCATTTAATCTACCTCTTTTCTTTGAGCTTGTTATTTTTTATTTTAATCTTCCAATCCTGGAATACGTTTGTATATTTTATCAATATTTACAAGGTGTACATTTAGATCGAAACAACTATCTAGTACTTCTTTAGAGACTGTATTTTTAATAGTTTCATTTTCTTCTAGAAGTTCTCTAAATGGAATACCTTCGAACCAAGATTTCATCGCTAATGGTTGTACTAAATCGTACGCTTCTTCACGAGAGAATGAGTATTTTTCAATTAGATTACTCATAGTTCTTTGAGCGAAGATTACACCATTAGTAGCGTAAATATTTTTAA
>NZ_CAUSAI010000070.1:0-3811 GCF_963529685.1 uncultured Gemella sp. | reverse complement strand
GAAGTTTCTTCTCTTACTAAAATAACAGGTTTTGTTTTCGCCGCTTCTACTGCTTCTTGTGCTGTGAAATAAATACCACCGACTGCTGCTCCAGGTGAGGCTGCTAATCCCTGTGTTAATAATTTTGCTTCTTTTAATGATTTTTCTTCAAATGTGGCATGAAGAAGTTTATTAATCTCTTCAGTTCCTATTCTTGAGATTGCTTCTTCCTTAGTAATAATACCTTCTTCTACCAATGAAACAGCAACTTCTACAACAGCATTTGGAGTCCTTTTCGCATTCCTTGTTTGAAGAATATATAGTTTACCGTCCTCAATAGTAAACTCAATATCTTGCATATCTTTGTAGTGTTTCTCTAATTTCTTAGAAATTTTCTCAAATTCTTTATATAAGTGTGGCATATCATCTTTCAAAATGCTAATATTCTTCGGTGTTCTAATACCAGCCACTACATCTTCACCTTGTGCATTAATCAAATATTCACCAAACAACTTATCTTCACCAGTGACTGGATTTCTACTAAATGAAACACCAGTACCACAATTATCTCCCATATTACCAAATACCATAGCTTGAATATTAACAGCAGTACCTAGTTTATCACTTATATTATGAAGTCTTCTATACACTTTAGCACGGTTATTGTTCCATGATTTAAAAACAGCCTCTATGGCTAACATAAGCTGTTCCTTAACACTCATCGGAAATTCACGACCTACTTCTTTTTTATAGATTTCCTTAAACTCTTCAACAATATTGAATAAGTCCTTTTCATTCATATCACTATCTTGTTCATAGCCATTTTTATTTTTAACTCTTGTTAAAACTTCTTCAAATTTATACTTTTCAACATTCATTACTACATCAGAAAACATTTGAATAAATCTTCTATAACTATCATAAGCAAATCTATAATTATTATTTTTCTTAGCTAATGCTATAGTAGTCTCATCATTTAAACCAAGATTCAAAATTGTATCCATCATACCAGGCATAGAGTGCACCGCACCACTACGAACAGATACCAATAATGGATTATCTATACTTCCTAATTTTTTACCAATATCTTTTTCTAAAATCTCAAGTTGCTCATTAATTTGTTTTAAAATTTCGGGTTTAATCCTCTCCCCATTTTCATAATAACTATTACAACTTTCAGTAGTAATAGTAAAGCCGGGTGGAACATTTATACCTAAACTTTTCATTTCCGCAAGGTTAGCACCTTTCCCACCTAATAAAGATCTCATATCTTTATTTCCTTCACTAAAATTATAAACATATTTTTTTGACATTTTAAAATCCCCCTATAAAAACTTCATCACTTTATGAAATTTCTCTATATAATCCTTAACTAAATTACTAATCCTCGTTCTCTCATGATTCCTATAATTAATTCCGCTGTTTCTTCAATAGCCTTATTCTCAACATCAATTATCGGGCATCCAAGTTTTTCCATTACTTCTATTGCATATTCTAATTCTTCAAAAATTTGAATTTCATCTGTATAATCTGTATTTTCATCAACTCCAAGAGTTTTAAGTCTCTCCTCTCTTAACTTATTAAGTTGTTCAACAGAATTTGTTAAACCAATAATTTTTCTTTTTACTTCATATAATTGTTCTGGTAATACCAATCCTTGAACTATCGGTACATTCATAACCTTTATGTTTCTATTTGCAAGGTATAAACTTAAAGGAGTTTTTGATGTTCTCGATACTCCTAAGATAACTATATCCGCTTCCCTTAGTCCATTAATATCCTTTCCATCATCATATTTTACAGCAAATTCCAAAGCATCAACTCTCTTAAAATACTCCACTCCCATCTTCCTATTTAGACCCGGATTCCCTTTAGCTTTTAATCCAAGTTTATCTTCAAAAGTACTAAGCATTTCACTTAAAAGATCTATAACCTTTATATTTTTTTCTAAACTTTTTTTCTTAACATACTCAGATAAAGTACCATCTACTAAAGTTTGAACTATTACATCGCCCTCTTTCGCATTAGATATAATACAATCTACTTTTTCTATAGTACAAACATTAGAATTTTTTAATACCTTATATTGCACATCTCCATAAGAAAACTGAACTAGTGCTGCATCAACAACATCTTTAGCCGTATTTCCTATTGAATCTGAAATTATATGTACAGTTAACATATTATCCCTCCAGTATCTCTAACAATAACTTTATTAAAGTAGTTTTTGATATTTTCCCAACGACTACCTTCCCGTCATCTTCATCTCTTACAACAGGTAAGCAATCTATCTCATGTGAAATTAACTTTCTTAATGCATCGCTCACTAACTCATCTTCATAGATATATATTACATTCGGCACTCTAGTCATAGCCAGTGCTATAGGAAAGTTTTGTCCATCAGCATTTCTAGCTAATTTCAACATATCCTTTCTCGATGTAACACCTGCAAGATGATTTTTCTCATCAACAATAAAAATTGTTCCTACATCACAAACAAACAACTTCGATAATACATCTGAATAATTCGCTGTAGTTTTGGCTGTTATTGCTATCCCCATTACATCTTTTACTAATTTACTTTTTACTTCTTCACGTTGTTCTCCTGGTGAAAAGTTATAATTGTAATAATATCCAACATTTGGTTTAGCTTCTAAAATTTCTAACATCCCTAATACTGCCAAATCATTTCTCAATGTAGACTTTCCAAGCATCAATTTTTCAGCTATCTCATCACTTGTTATCGGTTGAAAATCCTTTACTATTTCAATTATAGCTTTGTGTCTTTCTGTAAGTTTCATTCTGTCTCCTTCTTGTATTATAATTTGTATTATACAATATATTACACATTAATTCAAGAGTACAATTTAAATAATGTGTAATAATTTTTTTAAAAAATGTAATATAACTTCAGAAGTCACATATAATATATAATTTTAAACACATTATTTATAAATATATAAAAAAAGAGTTACTCGATATCTATTTTATTTAATTTTAAGTGTGTATGTGTTATAATAATCTTAATAATAAATTGAGGGGAAATATCGCATGTCAAAATTATCAAAACTATTTGCAATCGGTACAGGAATAGCCGTTGCTAATTACTATTCAAAAAATCCAAACAAGGTTGAAGAACACGCTGAGTATGTTAAGAGAAAATCTAAAGATTATTATGGATACACACGTTGCATGATTCGTTACACTAAGAAAAACGGTGTAGAAGAAGCTGCAATCTATCTTTATAATGACCTAGTAAAAAATCTTAAGAAAGCAAAAGACGCTTTAGAAAACAAATACAACGATGCTGTTGATTACGGAAAAGAATTATCTACTAACATTACAGACATTAAAGAACATGTTTCTAACGTTAAAGAATACACTGCAGAAGTTAAAGAAAATTTAGGAGAAGCTAAAAAAATTGTTGAAGACTTCAAACCATCAGTAGAATCATACAAAGAAAAAGCAATGGCTTCATTCGACAAAATTAAAGATCAAGTTTCTAACATTAAAAAAGATATTGATGCATCAAACGTTCAAGAAAAAGTTGAAGATTTCGCTAATAAATCAAGTGAAACTCTAGACACTGTAAAAGAACGTGTTGAAACTGAAGTATTAAATAATACTACTGAACAAGAAGAAGAAAAATAATATAACGAGGATTTAAGATGAATCTATTATCACTAAGTACTCTTCCTAGTACAGGAGAAGCAGTTAAAAATTATGGTGCATACATTGGTATAATCATAATAATCGCAATAATTTTCTTCCTAATCTGGAGAAAAAAGAATAATAAAGATGATTAATAAACTCTAAGCTAGGTAAAACTAGC
>NZ_CAUSAI010000069.1:0-4311 GCF_963529685.1 uncultured Gemella sp. | reverse complement strand
AAATTGAAATCCGGGGCTGGAATTTTTTCCATGCCCCGGATTTAGTATACAACCATTTAAATTCATTTAAAATTTTTCCTTTTTTAAAAGAAGCAACACATGGAATATCCTGAGTTGCTTCTTTATTTGTATTTGTAATGTGAAAAATGAGATTGCCTTAAAAATCGTAATTTCGAATAAATCAATTTTCGAGGCAATCCCAAAACTTTTAATATATTTTTTTTACTATTAAACTATTATAATTTAAGGCTGCAAGTTGCACAGAATTCGGGCCAAAATACTTAGTATAATCATGAAGTTGTTGCTTATCATCATAAATATAAACCCTATCTCCGATACAATTCTCTTCATCTATTTCTACTACTAAATGACTCATCATCGTTGAGTAAATATTTCTCTCTTTACCTTTGATTATACAGGTTTTTCCTTTTAATCTATCTCGTAGTATTCCATCCCCATAACCAATATTAACAATCCCCACCTTTTTATCAGTATCAGCTATATAAGAATTACAATACCCTATACACTCGCCTTTACTCAAAGTTACTATATTGATTATTTCACCATAGACAGTAATTGGATTTTTTATAACTAGATTTTTAAGTGCTACTGGATTTTCCTTCACATTATAAGGCATCGCACCATAAAGAATTATTCCTAATCTCTGATGCGTTGTTTTCTCAAATGCACCATCGCGTAAAAATGAAGCACTATTTTGCAAATGAACTACTTCAAAATCATAATTTTTCTGTGCTTCTTCAAGAACCTTCAAGACCAACTCTTTTTCTTTTTCATAAAAACCGTCAAACTCATCAGCAAAAGAAAAATGTGACCAAAATCCTTTTAATTTTAATTTATTTTTTTTACAAAAATCGATAATTTCTAATACTTCTTCAAGATTTTTCGCTCCAGCACGTCTCATACTTCCAGCAAATTCTAGTTGTAACGTTAAATCTCTCACATTATCAAGATTTTCTTTTAAATATTCAAGACTTGCTATATTTATTTCAACATTATACTCTCTTGCTAAGTCAAAATTATACGTAGGATTTAACAAGAAAATATTAGTACCTGTTCCTAAAGTTTCCCTTATTACTTTACACTCCTCTTCTTTCGTCGTTGCAAAATAATTGATTCCTGCTTCTGAATACACTTTTACACATTCTCTTAAATCTAAATTATACGCATTATTTTTAACCACAGCAATTATATCCTGAGCGTACTGTTTTAAATTAATAGCATTTTGGCGTATATTATTGTAATTTAACTCAATTGTTGCCATAAAAGATCCTTTCTTTAATAAATGAGGGCAACTCAAAACTCCTGATTTCATAAAATCAATGTTATCGAGTCACCCCTACTTTCTACTCAAAATCAACAAAATTTATTCGTTATAATATTTTAAGATACCAAGGTAATATTGAATCCCTACTTTTAGTATTTTTTCATCGAAGTTAAAAGTTGGTGTATGTAATCCTGAAACATAGTTTTTCTCTTCGTTTCTTAAACCTAAAAAACTATAGTTTATAGGAGATAATCTACTAAAGAATGAAAAGTCTTCTCCATACAGATAAGCTTCTTCTAACTCAATATAGTCGATACTTTCTTTTTCTACAACTTCTTTCATTACTTGATAAGGAACTTCATCATTAATTACCGCAGGATATCCTTCAGCAAAATCAACTCGGATACTTGCACCAGTAAGATGCTCAAGTCCTACACGCGTATTTTCAATCGCAGTTTTAATCGTCGCTAAATCTTCCATACTGTACGTTCTAATCGTTCCTTCTAAATATGCATTTTCCGCAACGACATTCATCGCATCTCCACCGTACATTTTACCAATATGAATAATATTAGTATTACGAGCTTTTGTATGTAACGTATTAAGTTTTAGCATCTCTTGGAAGAACATTGTAGCCACGTTAAGAGCATCGATTCCAGTATTTTTTAGACCAACGTGAGCTGCACGCCCTTTAATATAAATTCTATATTCATTAGCACTAGCCATAATTTCTTTTGGTTTAGAAATAATATGACCTTCTGGATAATCTGGATTCATATGTAATGCGTAACTTGCTAAAATACTATAAGGTGAAAAATCAAAATCATTGATTAATAAATTCCCACCACCAAAAGTTTCTTCAGCAGGTTGAAATACAAAGACACTATTTACTTTCATATCATTATTTTTATAATAATCAGCCGCTTCAATAACACTTCCCAAAAGCATAGTAGTATGTCCATCATGACCACATGCATGCATTACTCCATCATTATTAGATTTAAAATCAACATCATTCTCTTCTGAGATTGGCAATGCATCAATATCCGCTCTAAATAAAATCGTGTCCTTAGTTTCTACGCTTGCTTTAAAAATCACAACTAAACCAGTCTCTAATGTCTGTTGATACTCAATACCATGCTCTGTTAAAACGCTCGCGATAAATTCTTTAGTTTTATACTCTTCCAAAGATAACTCTGGATTTTGGTGCAGATGTCTACGCCATGATGTCAAATTCTCTTCAGTAATTACTTTCATCTTCTTTACCTACTTTATTATAAGTTTCTTAATTCTGCGATAATGTCAACTTTTTCTTCTGCAACTTCACTACGTGTTTTAATTACTCGTGCTGGCACTCCCGCTACAACATCACCACTTGCTACATCTTTTGTTACTACACTTCCAGCTGCAACAACAGCATTGTCTCCGATTTGCACACCTTCTAAGATAACAGCATTAGCCCCGATAAGAACATTGTTACCTACACGTACTGGTGTAGCATTAGCTGGTTCAATAACACCTGATAACACAGACCCAGCACCAACGTGAGAATTTTCTCCAACTTCCGCACGTCCACCTAAAATAGCATTCATATCAATCATAGTGTTTTTGCCGATTTTAGCTCCGATATTAATAACAGCCCCCATCATGATAACCGCATTGTCTCCAATACTAACATGCTCACGAATCGAACATCCTGGTTCAATACGAGCGTTAAACTGAGTTAAATCAATCATCGGTACACCACTATTACGGCGGTCATTTTCAACACGGTGATTTACTACCGCTTCTTTATTAGCTCCATAAAATTCCACCCAATCAGCAAAATCTGCAAAAATAACTTTTGAGTTTCCTTCACCATAAACCTCTAAAGTCTCTGGAAATTCTACCGCAGCATTAAAGTTAACATAAACTTTTACCGGTGTTTTCTTTTTAGATGTCGCTATAAATTTAATAATCTCTTCTGTTGATTTCATTTCTTTCTCCTATTTTTTACATGATTTTTTTCTATTTTATATCTAATTTTTACATATGTCAATCTAACTTTATTATAGTATTTCTATCATTTAAAATTTAAATGGCAATACCAAACCACTACGGAAGTGATTCGACAAATCTCGATTCTTCGGAATCACAATTTTTGAGTCACTCCTACATGGAGACGACTCAAAATATTATTTTCACAAAATCACTTGAATCGCTCCAAACTTTATTATCTTATACTAACCTTATTATTCTCTACTGACTTTATTATTCTATACCTAGTACATCTTTCATAGAATATAACCTAGGTTCTTCTACACTGTTAAGCCACTGTGCTGCTGTAACAGAGCCTTTTGCGAACATTTTTTTGCTTAGAGCTGTATGTTTAATTTCAATTACCTCATCTTCTCCAGCAAAAATAACTTCATGTTCACCTACTATAGTTCCACCACGAACTGCATGAATTCCAATCTCTTTTTCTTGGCGTTTCATATCTCCGTGACGACCATAGACTCTATTATAATCTTCTACATCCTTAACCGCATCCACTAACATTTTTGCAGTTCCACTAGGTGCGTCTACTTTTTTATTATGGTGCTTTTCAATAACTTCTATATCATATCCTAGTAAGAGTTCACTAGCTTTTTTTACTAATTCTACTAAGACATTTACTCCTAAGCTGTAATTCCCAGCGTAAACTACTCCAACATGAGTTGCTAGTTCATCGATTAATTCTAATTCTTCTGTAGTATGACCAGTTGTCGCTATTACAACTTTCGTTCTTGTACGTTTAGCATACTCCACTAATTCAGCAGTCCCTGCGTGATGAGAAAAATCAATAATCACATCAGCAACCTTCTCTAAACCTTTATATGAAGTATAAGTAGGAAATTTCTCTTCTAATAATTCACGACCTACACCTGCAACGATTTCTAAATCCGTACTATCTTGAATATAGTTTTTTAGAACTTGTCCCATCGTTCCATTATAACCACTTAATAAAACTCTCATTTTTACTCTCCTTGTAATGAATTAAGTCTTGC
>NZ_CAUSAI010000068.1:0-4665 GCF_963529685.1 uncultured Gemella sp. | reverse complement strand
CTGCCTAGATTTCTTGAGTGATTTTTTCTCGTGCCCCGAACTTGACAAAGAGCCTTTTTATTTTGTCAAAATTGTACATTCTTATTTTATCATTTTCATTATATTTTGAAATACATCTAATATACTCTGATATACTGATAAATATACATTTTATACTTCTATTATAGTTCGTTATATTTCAAATTTAGTAGATGTATGTTATAATATACCTATAATCAAAAGGAAGAAAAAAGGATGCTAATTAAGTTTTCAGATAGATTTTATTATACAAAACAACGATATATGTATTTAGAACCAGCTCTTGGTTATGTAAAAGGAGAATATTTTTCTGTGATGTTAGATTCAGGAAATGGCCCTGCTCAAGTGGAGAATTTTTTGAATGAATTAAAAGAAAATGATCTTCCTGTGCCAAGTTATGTGATATTAACTCATCACCATTGGGATCATAGTTTTGGAGCTGCGTATTTGGATATTCCGGTAATAGCGACTGATAGAGCTAGAGATTCTCTAATTGAATTATCTCAGTTAGAATGGGATAAGGAGAGTCTATATCAAAGAGTGAAAGATGGAACTGAAATAAAATATAGTGCGGATGTTATAAGAAGAGTTTATGAAAATCATGAAATAAAAATTAGAATTCCAGATATGCCAAAGATGGCGAATTTTAACTTGAATCTTGGAAAAATTAAATTGAATTGTATATATAATGATAACTCTCATTCTAATGATGCATTTTTAATTTATATTCCAGAAGAAAAAGTGTTATTTTTAGGTGATAGCCATGCTAAAAATTATTATACGAAACCTATGGCATATAATAAACAAAAACTTCGCGATTATATAGATAAGATAACAAAACTTGATTTTGAATATGCTGTTCCTGGACATGGAAATATCTTTTCAAGAGAAGAATTGTTAGAATATCTAGAAAAAGAATATGCAAAAATGAGGTGATTTTATATGAATTTAATGATGTCTCTCGATTGGGTTCTTTTAATTACGATGTCACTAGCTTTTTGTCAGCAGTTGTTTTCAAAAAAATTCAATTTTTTTGGAGTACTGTCATTGCTGAGTTTAGCGACATATATTGCTTTACATTCTTACTCGACAGGATTAAGTATTTTTATCCTTCTAATCTTTATTGGAGGAATAGCTTTAATAGGGCTTGAAATGTTTATACCTGGTGGAATAGTAGGAACTGTCGGAGTTATTACCTTAGTATATGCGATAATTTATGTGAATAAATCAACATATTATATTGCTTTTATATTGGTAATTTCTTTAATCCTTGCGGTAATTTTATATTATGTAAATCGAAATGTTTTCCATAAGAAACTTATGTTTTTAGATAGACTTGTCTTGAATGATTCTATTTCTACAGAAGATGGTTATGTGGCTAGTGAAAGTAGATTGGAACTATTAGGTCAAAAATTAATAGCATATACGGATTTACGTCCTGCAGGAGTAGCCGTACTAGAAAACGAGAAGTTAGATGTAGTTACTGATGGGGATTTTATCGAAAAAGGTAATAAAATCGAAGTTATACGTGTTGAAGGAATGCGTATTGTAGTTAAGAAAATATAAATAAAATAAGGAGGTAGTGTTATGCCAGAATTAGTATTTACAGGTATAATTGTGGTAGTAGTGCTGATTGTGCTATCAATCTTCTTTACTTTCTTTCCACTTGGTCTTTGGATCAGTGCGATTGCAGCAGGAGTAAAGGTAAGTATCTTTACGCTTGTTGGTATGAGATTGAGACGTGTTATTCCGAGTAGAGTAATTAATCCAATGATTAAGGCGCACAAAGCAGGATTGGCAGTTACTATTAATCAACTAGAAAGTCACTATTTAGCAGGAGGGAATGTAGATAGAGTAATTAATGCTCTTATTGCAGCTCATAGAGCTAATATAGTAAGTTTAACATTTGAACGTTGTGCGGCTATCGATTTAGCAGGGCGTGATGTTCTTCAAGCAGTTCAAATGAGTGTTAACCCGAAAGTTATCGAAACTCCATATATTGCTGGTGTTGCGATTAATGGTATTGAGGTTAAAGCGAAAGCGAGAATTACAGTTCGTGCAAATATTGAGCGACTTGTAGGGGGAGCTGGAGAAGAAACTGTTATTGCTCGTGTAGGTGAAGGTATCGTTTCTACAATTGGTTCTTCTGAATCGCATACAGTAGTTTTAGAAAATCCTGATAGAATTTCTAAAACAATTTTAGATAAAGGATTAGATGCTGGGACTGCATTTGAAATCTTATCGATTGATATTCTAGATGTTGACATCGGTCAAAATATCGGCGCTAATTTACAAACTGAACAAGCTATTGCTGATAAGAATATAGCACAAGCAAAAGCTGAACAACGTCGTGCTATGGCGGTTGCAGCTGAGCAAGAGATGAAAGCTAGAATCCAAGAAATGCGTGCTAAAGTTGTAGAAGCTGAAGCTGAGTTACCGCTTGCTATGGCGAAAGCTTTCCAAGAAGGTAATTTAGGTATTATGGATTATATGAATTATAAAAATATCGAAGCTGATACAGGTATGAGAGATTCGATTAAACGTATGTCACAACCTGAAACAGGAGCAGGTAAATAATTAGATAAAAAGGAGGATGTGAAATGTCATTTTTAATTTTCGCAGCACCGATAATATTTATCATAATTTTTGCTATTTTCGTAGTTGTTTTTGCTTCTGACAGTAAACGATACAGAAAAAATTTAGATAATTCAAAACAGATGGAATTAGATAATGCACGTGAACAAGCGTTAAAAGCAGTGGAAGAAATAAAGCGAATCAAAGAGGCAGCAAAAAATGGCTTAAATGATTCTGAAATCAAAGAAAAAACATTAGACAATCAACAAGTTTACAAGGAAGATATATATGAACAGCAGGTCGATAATCGAACGGTTGTAAATAAATATCAACAATATTATAATGAAAAATATAATAGAGGTAGAAACGAGATTGTTAAGCGAAGTAATTTTAATCAAGATTCTATTGCTCAAGAAAGTACAAAAAAACTAGAGTTTTCTAAAGAAAATCTTGTTCGTGGAATAATAGCTAACGAGTATCTTAATAGAAATACTAGGAGGGGAAGATAATGAATTCAATTATATTCATTTTGGTAATGTTTATACTGTCTTTAGTTTTTGACAAAATTAAAGAAGGAAAAACAGAAGACACTCCCTCAAAAAAGAAGAAGCTAAAACTGAAAAGTTCGCCCGTGAATACAGGTAGTAATAGTACTAGAATTAAAGTCGAATCTTTTGAAAGGAAACCTAGAGTTATAGTAGATAGAGAAAAAGAAATAGTTTCAAATTCTTTAACTTTTGATAAAGAAAGAATTCTCAACGATATAATTTTTTCAGAAGTATTGTCAAAACCAAAAAGTAAAAGATAATAAATAGGAGGTGTAATATGAAAAAGCCATTTAACTATATTAGTTATTGTATTTATTCATTTATGCCTCTTTATTTTGTGTTATTTATATACACCTTTGTAAAAGGGGATATAGAGAATTTAGGTTTATCGCTGTTATTGATAATAATATCTATACTTTCATTGTTAATTCATAGTAGCAGTAGGCCTTCGAATATATTTGTGTGTGGAAAAAAAGAAATATCCAAACAAAATGGTATTGATCAATACTATTTAGTACTTATGATTATTGTCACGTTTTTAATCATCAATGACAAAATCCAATTTTTATTAAAAATAGGAATACTGTTACTGATATTTTATATGTTGTTTTTACTGTTATTTAAATATAAAAATTATACATTAATATTATTAGGCTACAAAATGTACATAATTCGTGATAAAATAGTATATAGTAAAAAAAGTCATGAAGAGATATATAAAATACTAAAAGATAAGAAGAGTTTGCAGATATTAGAAGTATCTAATAATATTTATATAGAGAATGAAAAATATAGAATGACAAATTTTTATTGTAAAGACTTTTAGAAGAAAATATATTTATCTTCAAAAAAATTAAGGAGAATAAAACTATGAGAGTAGTTGATATCATAGATAAAAAGAAAAAAAATAAAGAACTTACAAAATCTGAAATTGAATTTTTATTAGATGGTTATCTTGCAGGTACAGTGCCGGATTATCAAATGAGTTCATTTTTAATGGCTGTTTATTTTAATAATATGACAAAAGACGAACTTACTAATTTCACATTAACTATGCGAGATTCTGGGGATACTATTTATTTTGATGATTTAGATCACTATCTTGTTGATAAACATTCTACTGGTGGAGTTGGAGACAAAGTTACTGTTGTATTAGGACCAATTTTATCTGCGGTGGGAATGGCTACAACAAAGTTATCTGGTAAAGGATTAGGGCATACTGGTGGAACGATTGATAAATTTGAAGCAATTAGAAATTTTAAGTTCAGTACTACTAAAGAAGAACTAGTAGAAGTTGCTAGTAAAACTGGAGTAGGGCTAATGGGGTATAGTGACAACATTGTACCATTAGATAAGAAAATTTATGCATTGCGTGATGTCACAGCTACGGTTGACAGTATTCCGCTAATTGCTAGTAGCATTATGAGTAAAAAATTAGCGATTCAATCTGACTTGATTATTTTAGATGTTAAAGTCGGTGACGGTGCTTTCATGAAAACTATAGAAGATGCAAGAGAATTGTCTC
>NZ_CAUSAI010000067.1:0-4985 GCF_963529685.1 uncultured Gemella sp. | reverse complement strand
AGCAATAGTCGAATCAGAGCAAGTAGCTCCACTTCCAGAATACACAGGAGTACAGTCAGGAGCAATAGTAGAACCAGAGCAAGTAGCTCCACTTCCAGAATACACAGGAGTACAAGCTGGAGCGTTAGTAGAACCAGAACAAGTAACTCTGCAACCAGAGTACAAGGGGACTCAGTCTAGTGCCATCGTCGAACCAGAGACCCATGCTTCCTTACCAGAATATACAGGTGAGCAATCAGGAGCTGTTGTAGCCCCTGAGACAGCTGAAAAACCAGAATATACCAGCACCCAGTCTGGAGCAATAGTCGAATCAGAGCAAGTAGCTCCACTTCCAGAATACACAGGAGTACAGGCCGGAGCTATAGTAGAGCCAGAAAAAGTTGAAGCGCCAAGAGAATACACAGGAGTACAGGCTGGAGCGTTAGTAGAACCAGAGAAAGTCGAAGCACCAAGAGAGTACAAAGGGGTACAAGCTGGAGCAATAGTAGAGCCGGAGAAAGTAGAACCAACTAGAGAGTATTCTGGAAGTATTGAACAGCCAAGTGCAGAAGAGACTAAACCAAATAATGAAAATACTCATACACCAGAAGAAATGAGTATTCAGAAAAAATCTAGTGCATTAATTAATATGACCTTTATTACAGATTCATCTAGGGGAACTGGAGTAGGATCAGCTACTTTTATTGCACCAAATGTACTTTTAACAGTAGCTCATAATTTCATTAATAATTCTTCTGATAATACTACAGGTAAGTTCATAGGGGATGAAACCAAAAATACATATGAATGGGTAACTCCTGATGGACAAAAAGGAACATTTACTGCTAAGGATATTCATTTTTATAATCAACAAGATTATCCAAAAGGATTTATCTATGATTTAGCAGTGATTAAATTACCACAATCTTTAGAAAGAAAACATGTAAATCTAGTAGAAAATTATTCGAAAGTAAATGTTCATGACAAACTAAATGTTCATGGATATCCAGGTGGGGAATATACGCACTTAAAAGATGCTACAGTAGAAATGGAGCAAAAATATGCGAATAATACCTACGGTGTTCAATATCAAGGTGGAAAACCTGGTATGAGTGGTGGAGGAATATTTAATGCTAACGGTGAAGTCATTGGTGTCCACCAAAATGGAGCACAAAATCGCTCAGGCGGATTGATTTTATCTCCTACACAATTAGCTTGGATTAAGAGTATTATAGCAGGTAATGAAATTCCACCAGTATACGATGAACTTTATCGTCATAAAGATGATAAAAAAGATGACGCTAAAGATAAAAAAGAAGTTATTAAGAAATTAGAACTTAGAAATATATCTTCTGTAGAACTATATTCAAAAGATGGTGATAAGTATCGTCATGTAACTTCACTTGCTTCTTTACCAAGTAATGCAGAAGATTACTTTATGAAAGTTAAATCAGAGAACTTTAAAGATGTGATGCTACCAGTTATAAGCATTACTAATGCTAATAAAGATAATAGAGATGTTTATAAAATAGTAGCAAGTGCAAATAATTTGATACATCATGAAAATAATAATGTATTAGAAAATTATACTTACTATTTACCAAAAACTCAGCAAAGTGAAACTGGTGTCTATACATCATTTAAAAATTTAGTAGATGCAATGAATAGCAATCCTAATGGTACATTCCGTTTAGGAGCAACTATGGATGCTCGTGAAGTCGAACTTCCAGATGGTCAAGAAAGTTATGTGAAAAATGAATTCCACGGTACACTAATAGGTCAAAATAGTAATAAGTATTATGCTGTATATAATCTGAAAAAGCCGTTATTTAATGTTTTAAGTAATGCCAGAGTACAAAACCTTTCACTAAAAGATGCTAATATTTCTGCAAAAGATGATACTGCAACACTTGCAAAAGAAGCGAATAGCAATACCCATATTGATAATGTTCATGCTACTGGTGCAATAGCTGGTGAACGTGGAATAGGAGGATTAGTATCAAAAGTTAACAATTCTACTATTTCTAACAGTAGCTATACAGGTAGAATAACTAATACATATAAAACAGTTGCTAGTTATCAAATCGGAGGTTTAGTAGGTAAACTTTCAGGTTTGGGAGCATTAATAGACAAGTCGATTGCATCTATCGATATGGCGACGAATGCAACGCAAGGTGATCAGTCTATTGGCGGAATAGCTGGTGCAGTAATTGATAATGCTGTGATAAGCAGTAGTTATGCTGAAGGGAAACTAAATAATGTTAAACCTTTTGCTTATGTAGGTGGTGTAGTTGGAGACCTTTGGGATCCAGTGGATGGTTTAGAAAAATCTGGAAAACTATTAAATGTACTAAGTGATGTTGATATTACGAACGGTAATGCTATAACTGGTAAAGACTTTACTAGGATGAAAGCAACTTCTGTTTATAGCAACAAAAATAATAAGGTTGTGAACGTAGTACCAGAAGATGATGAAATCTTAACTAAGGATTCTACTGTTCAAAGAGGAGAAGTATTAGAAGATGCACAGATTAAAGAGAAAAAATCTGCTTTTGTTACTAAAAATACTATTAAAACAGAAGACTTTAATTTCTCTTCTAGATATGTAACTGACTATAGAAATCTTGAAAATGCCGTTTCATCTAAAGAAAAAGTATATAAAAATATAGAAAAACTATTACCATTCTATAATAGAGAAACAATAGTTAAGTACGGAAATTTAGTAGAGTCAAGTAGTAATCTTTATAATAAAGAATTATTATCAGTTGTTCCAATGAAAGATAATGAAGTAATTAGTGATATTAACAAATACAAATCAAGTATAAATAAATTATTACTATATTACGCGGACAATACATCAGAGACAAAAAATATAGAATATCAAAATGATTTTTCAAATGTAGCAGAGTATAGAATAGGCGGTACAAACTTAATTTATACACCGAATACATTACTTCGCAATTATAATAATATTTTAGATGAAGTATTACCAGCATTAAATAGTGTAGAATACAAATCAGACGCAATTAGAAAAGTATTAGATGTTTCTAAGGATGTTAGTTTAACGGAGTTATATTTAGAAGATCAATTCAATACTACTAAACATGATTTGAGAGACAGTTTAACAAAACTACTTACTGCAGATGCTGCAATAGTGGAAAATAACAATAAGACAATAGATAATTATGTAATCGAAAAAATTAAAAATAATAAGGAAGCTTTACTTCTAGGATTAACATATTTAGAACGTTGGTACAATTTCAAATATGGTGATACAAAAGCGAAAGATTTAATTATGTACCACTTGGATTTCTTCGGTAAATCAAATAGTTCAGCGTTAGATAATGTTATCGAACTAGGTAAATCTGGATATAATAATTTACTAGCGAAAAATAATGTTATAACTTATAACGTTTTATTAGCGAAAAATTATAAAACTACTAATTTATTTGATGCATTAGAAAAATATAGACAAGCATTCGTGCCAGATAAAACCAATAACGAGTGGTTTAAAGAACAAACTAAAGCCTATATAGTAGAAGAAAAATCTACGATTAAAGAGGTAAGTGATAAACAATCAAAAGCAGGCACTCCGCAATCTATAGGGGTATATGATAGATTAACTAGCCCATCTTGGAAATACCCAAGTATGGTCTTGCCGCTATTAACATTACCTGAAAAATCGGTGTTTATTATAGCCAACATTTCGACTATAGGATTTGGTGCTTATGATAGATATAGAAGTAAAGAACATCCAGCAGGAAATAATTTAAATGACTATGTTGAGACAAAAGCTAAAGAAGCGGCTGCTAGATTTAGAGATCACTATGATTACTGGTATAAAATACTAGATGATAAAAATAAAGAAAAATTATATAGAAGTGTTCTAGTCTATGATGCATTTAGATTTGGTACAGATGAAAAAGAAGATAAAGATACATACCAAGCAACTTTTGAAACTGATCATCCAGCAATAAAACATTTCTTTGGTCCAGCAGGAAATAATGTTGTTCATAATTCTAATGGAGCATACGCTACGGGGGATGCATTCTACTATATGGCATATCGTATGCTTGATAAAGATGGTGCGGTAACTTATACACATGAAATGACGCATAACTCAGATAGAGAAATTTATCTTGGAGGTTATGGAAGAAGAAATGGACTTGGACCAGAGTTTTATGCTAAAGGATTGTTACAAGCTCCTGATCATCCATACGATCCTACTATTACGATTAACTCTATATTGAAGTATGAAGAAGCAGAAAATCCAACTAGACTTCAGGTAAAAGATCCTACAAAACGATTTAATAATGCAGAAGATTTGCAAAAATATATGCATAATATGTTTGATGTAATTTATATGCTAGAATATCTAGAAGGTAATGCAGTTGTTAAATTAGAGATTGATAAGAAAAACGAGTTATTGAGAAAAATAGAAAATAAATTTGAAACAGATCCAGATGGAAGTAAGGTTTATGCAACTAATGTTGTTCGTTACTTAACAGTTGAAGAGCTTAATAAGTTAAATTCATTTGATAGTCTAATTGAAAATGATGTCATTACAAGAAGAGGATACGAAAATGACAATGATAATACCTTTAAACGAAATGGCTATTATACAATTAAACTATTTTCACCAATATATTCAGCTTTAAGTAATAATAAAGGAACACCGGGTGATTTAATGGGACGTCGTATGGCGTTTGAATTGTTAGCTGCAAAAGGATTTAAAGATGGAATGGTACCATATATTTCTAATCAATACGCAGAAGAAGCAAAAGCTAAAGGTAAAGTGATTAAGTCATATGGTAAAGTAGTCGGTAATGTAACTGATAAGTTAGTGCTTGAGAAAGTATTTAATAATCGTTATTCATCTTGGGTAGAATTTAAAAAAGCAATGTATGATGAACGAATAGCTAAATTTAATAATCTAATCAGTATTAGTTTCTATAATCCAAATGTAAGTTTCTCAAGAAATAGTAAGGTAACAATAACTAATATTG
>NZ_CAUSAI010000066.1:0-5105 GCF_963529685.1 uncultured Gemella sp. | reverse complement strand
AACCAGCACCAGAAGTTAAACCTAACCCTGAAGTGAAACCGGAGCAACCGAAACCGGAGGTAAAACCAGATAAACCAGAAATAAAACCAGCACCAGAAGTTAAACCTAACCCTGAAGTGAAACCGGAGCAGCCGAAACCAGAGATAAAACCGGACAAACCAGAAGGAAAGCTAACTCCAGAACATAAAGAAGAAAACTCTAAAGAAGATTTGAGTAAAACACGTGTTGAACTTAAAAAATTAACAAGTAGAGAACTTAGAAATGAAAAAGGATATGTAGCCAACGAAGGTAATCAACCAGCTAATAATGCGTGGATAGTTGCTAAAACAGAAGCAGAAAAAGTACTTAAAAATTCAAATGCTACTAAAGAACAATTGGAAGCAGCTATTTCAAACTTAACAGAAAAAACTAATGCGGCTATTGTTGGAAGTGAAAAAACAAAAGTTAAAAAACTAATTGTTTCTTCAAATAAAGATAATGAAGATAAGTTAAAGTTACGAGCAGAGTTAACTAGAGCGAAAACTATCGAAGAAGTTAATGCTGTTGCTGAAAAAGTAGGAGGGAAGGTAACGCCTCCTAGTGGAAATAACACGGAAACAAAACCGGAAAAACTAGGAGAGAGCAACCCAGGAACAACTCCAGAAAAACCAGAAGTATCAGGAGAAACTAAGCCGGATAATCCGAAAAATGAGTCAACTCCAGAAAAACCAAAAACAGAAGATGGTAATATAGTAGCTATTAAAGAAGCAATAGTTACAAAAAATTTATCAGGTAAAGGTGGATTATTATTATTTGATGTAGAAGTTAAAAATACAGATGTAAACAAAGTAGGACTTGTTGCTTATCGAGATGGTGTAAAAACAGAGAATGTAACAATAGATAAATTTTTAACTGAATCAACTAATAAAGTGAGCTACAATATTACTGTTCCAGAAAATGAAACTAATAAAGATGTTAAATATAAATTTGTAGTAACTGTAGATGGTGTAGAAACAAATAAATATTTAGAAAAGATGCAAGAAGCCTTTGTAGAGGAAGCTAAAATATCAAGTTATTCACTAGAAAATGAAGTTCTTCAAGGTGGAGGAGAAGGAAGACTAGTTTTAAAAGGGAATAATTTAACAACTAGTAATGTGAAAATCAGAGTATTCAATGCAGATTCAGTAGAAGAAAATACTACACTAACAAATAATGTAGTATATGAAAAACGCAATAATGATCTTGTAGCGAGAATTAATTTCCCGGAAAATACTAAAAATACTTCAAAATCATATAAAGTGAAAATATATCAAAATGGTAAAGAAGTCAATATCACTACGTTAGAAGGAAGAGATAGACGCGATAAACCTACGTTTACAGTAGTAGCGAAAGATCAAGATAGTACAAAACCAGTATTATCAAATTTAACAATTACTTCATATAGAACAAGTGGGACTGGTGCTGTGAATGACGGGATAGAAAAAACTGAAACAACTGTAGCATCGAATCAAGTTAGTAAAAAAACTGAAGTTCACCTTTACGGAGCTAATTTGAATGAAGTAAAAACAAAAGTTAAGATAGTTGACCAAAATGGAGTAGAGTGGCCTATAGAAGGAGCTGAGAGTGATCTTATTAAAATGGTTCTTGCAGGTAAGAGCGGTGTAAATAATGGTATTCTTGGAAATGGAACATTCCAAATTGCTGAAATAATTTTACCTGGTAATTTAAAAGAGAATATGAAATTTACTTATACTTTTGCGGTGGATGGAACAAATTTTGATACAACTCATAAAGTACACGCTATTGTTGAAAAAACAGGTGGACAAGTAGATCCAGTTGTAAAAACTATAACACTTAAATATCAAGATGAAACTGGTAAAAAGATTGCTGAAGATAAAGTATTAAAAGCATATAGTCACTTCCCAGTTTCAGTAGGGAAAGCTGACTTAACAGGGTATACATTTGTTAAAGTAAAAGATATTAGTGCACTCAATGATAGAATTGGAGAAAAAACAGAAATAACATATGTATATAAGAATTCTAATGGTGATTCAATGACGACAGAAAAGCCAAAAGTTGAAGATTCAAATAGCGGAACACAGCCAGTGGTTAATGAAGATGTTAAGAAATTAAAAGAACAACTACAGAATCTTGTAGCAAAAGACCTAAGAACTGAATCTAATTATAAAATGCAAGGAACTGGAGAAGAAACTGCTTGGCTGAATTCAAGAAATAATGCAGAAAAAGTACTATCTAAGACTGGCGCTGATAAAAATGAATTAGAGATAAGAATTAATAAATTATCTGCAGCTATAAAAACGCTTGAGGAAGCAAATGCTCAGAAAAATAGTAGTTCTGCAGAAATAACACCTTCAAATAATAATTCAACTTCTATGACTGAGGAACTAGAAGAAGTCAAAAAAGAGGCTAAGAGTAGGGTTTTAAATTCTGAATTTGTTCAAGATAAGAATAAATATATTAAGAGAATTAAAGAAGCAACAACTGTAGAAGCTTTAAGAGCACTGATAGCAGAAATAGATAATTTAAATAATAATGAAGGGAAAGAATCTGCTACTGAAGAGAATATTGCAGAATCAGTTGAACAGCTAAAATCTAAATTACAAAAATTAGTAGATAATGATTTAAGAAAAAATGAAAAATTTTCCCAAGTAACACCAGAATTGCAGTCAGAATATAAAAAGGCAAGAGCTTTGGCTAGGAGATTATTAAATGAAGATTCAACTAAAGAACAATTAAAAGAACAAATATTAGCATTGGAAACAGCAGCTAAGAAAATTTTAGGATAATATAAAATAACGACTGGAACAAAAGTGTTCTAGTCGTTATTTTTATCTAAAATTAACAAGCCTTAAGATTTTATCGTAATAAGTATAATGATTTTCTAAAATGTCTTTCTCTTCTTTAACAAGCTCAGGGTCATCGGTAATGATACCATTTGCAGGGCTTTGTAGATATTTAGTAATTAGTGCTGAATCATTGATAGTCCAAACAAAAACTTTTTTATTTTGCTTTTTAGCTTGTTCTACAAGACGATCTCTATAAGAGAAATCTTCTATTACGAAAAAGTCGACGTTACTTTGGTGAAAGTTTCCAAATTGAAGAGGAATCACATAACCAGTTTCCAAGTTTGGCGCTTTTGTTTCTAATTCTTCTACTACTTTAGGATTTAATGACATAAATTTATAATTTTCAAGTTTTAATCTTTTGACTTCATTAATAAATATGTCGATATAATTAGATGGTTCCGCACCATGAGGTTTTAGTTCGATTACAAGCTTCATATTCAATTCTTTTGCTTTAGTTACAAATTCTTCTAGTGACGGAATTTTACTAGTATAGTCTCCTTGTTTTATCTGTAAGCCGACAATTTCATCAAAGTTCATATCTTGAACACGTTTATTAATACCAGCGAGTCTTTTTAGGTTAAAGTCATGCATAACGACAAATTTATTATCTTTTGTTAGTATAATATCAAATTCAACGTAATCAGCACCTACTTCTGCAGCACCTTCAAGAGCTTCAATTGAATTTTCAACGCCTTTAGCAACATATCCACGATGTGCTATTGTTTCAATATTCTTATTAACTCCATTCCCATATGTATTAAAACCATTAATAATCGTTGCAATTATTATAATGATAGTTGTAAAGGTTATTGCGAAGCTTGATTTTTTCTTGTTTTCATTAAGATTATTAACTAACTCTTCTGATATTTCATTATGATCGATAAGAATTGTAATTAGTGAGGTGATAACTGTTACTTTTGAGATAACTCCAAGAAAGAAAACAAGCGCACTAATTGATGAGAAAAATATAGTTTGAACTAGAGGATTATTCCCGTCACTATCGAAGTATATACAAATAATTGTAATTAGAGTTGTTAGGATCCCAGCTATTATTAGATATATAATTTCAAATAAACCAATAGTAAATAATAATTTTCTTTTACCAGATTTTGTAAGTTCCCAACTTCTTTTTATACTGTCTAGTATTTTTTCATCACCAACAGCAGTTAGTGGAAGGGTGAAAATTAGTCTAAGATTTATATATGCCAGTATTAACATTATTAAACTCCAGATAATAAAGCCACTAGTAGTTTTCATTATTTCATTACTAATAAATTTCGGAATAAATAAATTCTTTGCGATAACAGATTTAACACCAAGATTGATAGTTGGTATAGTTATAAGGAAGTAGACTATAAAAAATAAAGTTTGAAAACCTGCTAGGTTTTTAGTTTTTTTCCAAGCATTGTTCAATATATTTTTAAATGAATATTGTCTATCAGTTAATTGTCCATAAATAGTAAAGGTAAGTATTGAAAATTCAATAAACATAAAGAATGCTACTATAAGTATTAATATATTTAATATTACAAAACTATATGGATTGATTAATATGCTTAGAATATTATTCTTGTCTAAATGTTCTTCACCGGCGAGGGTAAGGGCTAGTTGGAAGATTTTGGCGATTATCCATAAACCACAGATTAAAATAAATTGAATGATAGCTGCGATTGAAATATAAGTGAATTTATAACGGTTAATGTTTTTTAATACATTAAAGAATAAATTTCTAATTGTAAAATTCATGATAACCTCACTTTTTATAGTATTTTTACGCTACTAGATTATACCAAAAATAAAATTATGTAGCAAGAAATTGGAGGAATAAAGAAAAATTTTTAAAATAAAAAAGTAACGTTACCTTTTTTCTTGACAAATCTCACCGTGTAGGTTAAAATTAAAAAGTAACGTTACCATTTGTATTTGGTAATTGTTAAATGTCATTATATAAACTAAGAAGGAGCTTGTAAATGCTAGCTAATAATTGGAAACAAAATCTTCATTTAGAACCTACTAAAGGTTGGCTAAACGATCCTAATGGATTAGCATACTTTAACGGAAAATACCATATTTTTCATCAATATTCTTATGAAGTAAATGGTGGACTAAAATTATGGTATTATTACACTAGTAGTGATCTAAAAAATTACGAAGACCGTGGCGTATTCCTAACACCAACTATAGAAGAAGAAACGCATGGTGTATATTCAGGAAGTGCCAATATAGAAGATGGAAAATTAGTCTTCTATTACACAGGAA
>NZ_CAUSAI010000065.1:0-5601 GCF_963529685.1 uncultured Gemella sp. | reverse complement strand
GGAGAAAAAAGAATAATAAAGATGATTAATAAACTCTAAGCTAGGTAAAACTAGCTAGAGTTTTTTTATTATAATTAATCTACATCTATTTACTACATAATAAATAAGAGAGTGACTCGATAAAATCTATACGATTTTCGAATCACTCTCTGTTTTATTTTATACTATTTTAAATTATCTAATGCAGCTATTCTTTCTTTAACACTATCATATTGTTCTTGATATGTTGCTTGTTTTTCTTTTTCTTTAGCTACAACTGCTTCTGGAGCAGAACCAACAAATTTTTCATTAGAAAGCTTTTTGTTTACTCGATCTAATTCTTGTTGTAATTTTTCTAATTCTTTACCTAGGCGTTCTTTTTCTTTGTCTACATCGATTAAATCACTTAATGAAACATAGATTTCAGCACCTGGTAAAATACGACTAATATCAGTTTCACTTGCTTCTACTTCGCGTTCAATAATAAGTTCGCTAGGACGAGCAAATTTCTCTAAATACGCACTACCATTTAATAGTACTTCTTTTACGCTATCTTGTGAGTATTTAATCTTAATAGGAATCTCACGAGATATTGGCGCATTCACTTCACTACGGATGTTACGTACTGCTGTGATTACATCTTGGATGAATTGCATATCTTCAGTTTCTTTTTCAAATACTAGACCTTCTTCAACTTTAGCAAATTCACTAGTTACAATACTATCTCCAGTGTGAGGAATGTGTTGCCAGATTTCTTCAGTTACGAATGGCATAAACGGATGTAACATTTTTAGAGAAGCATCAAGAACATATACTAAAATAGATTTAGTAGTTTTCTTCGCGGCTTCATCTTCACCATTTAATGAAATCTTAGCAATTTCAATATACCATGAACAGAATTCTTCCCATACGAAGTTATATAGAATACGGCTGGCTTCACCAAATTCATATTTTTCGAATAATCTTTCAAAGTCTTCAATAGTTTTAGCAAGTTTTGTTAAGATATATTTGTCAGCTAATGTTTTTTCTCCAGTTAAATCAATATCGCTGTATTCAAAACCTTCAAGGTTCATAATTACAAAACGAGAAGCGTTCCAAATTTTATTGATATAGTTCCAACTAGCTTCAATTTTCTCAGTTGAGTAACGTAAGTCTTGACCTGGTGTTGAATTAGTAGCTAAGAAGTAACGTAAGCTATCAGCTCCGTATTGTTCGATTACTTCCATTGGATCTACACCATTACCAAGTGATTTACTCATCTTACGACCTTGTTCATCACGTACTAACCCGTGAATTAAACAATCTTCAAATGGACGAGTACCTGTAAATTCTAATCCTTGGAATACCATACGAGCAACCCAGAAGAAGATGATGTCATATCCAGTTACTAGACAGCTATTTGGATAGTAACGTTTGAAATCTTCACTGTCTAAATCTGGCCATCCTAATGTAGAGAATGGGAATAATGCTGAAGAGTACCAAGTATCAAGAACGTCTTCATCTTGAACATAGTTTTCAATATCTTTTGGTGGGTTTACATCAACATAAACTTCACCAGTTTCTTTGTGATACCATGCTGGAATACGGTGTCCCCACCATAATTGACGAGAAATACACCAGTCTTGGATATTTTCCATCCAAGTATTTAACGTATTTTCAAAACGAGGTGGATAGAAGTTAACTTTTCTATCTGCATCTTTTTGATTTTCTAATACTTTATCAGCAAGAGGCTTCATGTCAACAAACCATTGTTTAGAAAGATATGGTTCAACAACAGCACCACTACGCTCAGAGTGTCCTACTGAGTGAAGGTGTTTTTCGATTTTGAAGCATACTCCACTTTCTTGTAAATCAGCGATAAGAGCTTTACGACATTCAAAACGATCCATTCCGTTATATTTATCTGCACGTTCATTCATAACAGCACCTTCATCCATAACGATAATACGTTCTAAGTTATGACGTTCTCCAACTTCAAAGTCGTTTGGATCGTGTGCAGGAGTTATTTTAACTACTCCACTTCCGAAATCTTTTTCTACATATTCATCGGCAATAACAGGAATTTCTTTATTTGTTACTGGTAAAAGAACTGTTTTACCAATATATTTTTGATATCTTTCATCTTCAGGATGAACAGCAACCGCAGTATCTCCGAATAAAGTTTCAGGACGAGTAGTTGCTACTTCTAGATAATCTCCACTTCCATCAGCTAAGAAATATTTAAGGTGATAGAATGCACCCTCTACATCTTTGTGAATTACTTCAATATTAGATAATGCAGTTCTTTGAACTGGATCCCAGTTGATAATTTTCTCACCACGGTAGATTGTACCATTGTTGTAGTGATCTACGAAAATTTTCGTAACTGCTTTGTTTAATCCTTCATCTAATGTAAATCTTTCTCTTGAGTAATCTAAACCTAATCCAAGTTTAGCCCATTGTGCACGAATATATCCAGCATATTCTTCTTTCCATTCCCATGCACGCTCTAAGAATCTTTCACGACCTAAATCATAACGACTTAATCCTTCTTCACGCATTTTAGCTTCTACTTTAGCTTGTGTAGAAATACCAGCGTGATCCATTCCTGGAAGATAAAGTACATCAAATCCTTTAAGACGTTTATAACGTGTTAACATATCTTGTAGAGTTGTATCCCAAGCATGCCCAATGTGTAATTTACCAGTTACGTTTGGTGGTGGAATTACGATTGTATATGGATTCTTTTTACTTTTATTATCAGCTTTAAAAACTTCTTTTTCCAACCACCAGTTGTAGCGATTATTTTCTACTTCGGTCGGATTATATTTTGTAGACATTTCAGTCATGACTGTTCCTCCTAAATTTTTATTTTATTATTAATTATTTCTACTTTTACTAATTTTATATCGGTGATATTTTTTCTAGGTAAAAAAAATAACCTCCATCCTTACATAAGGACGAAAGTTTCCGTGGTACCACCTTTATTCTAATTATAACATTAGCACTTAATAAGATTAACGCTCTAACCACGTTTAAAGCTACTTACTTTCACTCTAAATGCTCACCGGCTACTTCAAAGTCCTGCCTAGGAGAAATCTCTCAACCACTGATTTCTTTTCTGTATCCTACGGTACGCAAGAACTTCTACTTATCGGCTCATCGCATATATTTTATAATTAAAATATGTTTAATATAATAACACACTTTTTTTTATAATGCAAGTGAAATGAAAACTTTGTAAATATAGTGCGTAAGAATTTGTTAATTTCTATAAAGTCCCCTACCTTTTATATTTTTGACATCCTAAAGAAATAATAGTATAATATCTTTAGATTAGAGGAGGTGCTAATATGCCAAACATTAAATCAAGTACAGATTTACGTAATAATTACAATGAAATCTCTTCGTTTTGTCATGAAACAGGTGAACCGATCTTTATTACAAAAAATGGTCGTGGAGATCTTGCTGTTATGAGCATTGATTTATTCAATAAATTCATGGGAAGATACGAACTATATCAACTTCTTGAACAAAGTGAATCTGATTTCACAAATGGTCGTACCCTAACTTTTGATGATTCCATAAAAAGTTTGAGAGAGGATCTAAAAAATGGAACATTATAAAATACTTGTTTCTGAAACCTATCACAAAGACCTAAAAGATATAATCCATTATATTTATCATAATTTAGACGCACCACTTACTGCATCTACCTTACTTGACGAGATAGAATCTACTGTTTCTACTCTTTCTATCATGCCTCTTCGCTATGGATTAGTTGATGATGTCTATCTACGCCGTAAAGAATTTAGAAAATGTCTTGTTAAGAATTACATCATTTTCTATAAAGTAAACGAAGAAAATAAAACTGTCATGATTCACCGAATTCTTCATGCAAGATAAAAATGGATTGATATCCTATAAAAAACATTCCAGAATAGACATAAGAAAGTACTTCAATGACTAGAAATCTAATTCTATCATTGAAGTACTCTTTTAAATATTAATCTTCTTTTTTATTTTTCCATGCTGTGGCGTTATCTATTTTAATTGGTAAATTATCTAAATAGAACTCCGGATCTTTTCCTTGCTTATGTTGTTTCACGTAGTCTTTTAATACTACATAAACTACACCAGAAAGACCAATAATAGCGATTAAGTTAAGTAAACTCATAATTCCCATTGTTACATCCGCAAGTCCCCAAACTAAATCTAAGTTCATTACACTTCCTACGTATACAAAGATACATACAATAACACGATAAACATTAACTGCCCATTTTTTAGGAAGTAAGTATTGAATGTTTGTTTCACCGTAGTAGTAGTTACCAATTACAGAACTATATCCAAATAAGAAGATTGCAACGATTAAGAAAATTGTTCCAATACTCCCTACTTGTGAAGTTAGAGCTGCTTGTGTGAGTTGGATACCTTGTAACTTACCAGCCCCATATTCCACACCAGGATACAGTAGGATTAAGAATGCTGTTGCTGTACATACTAAACATGTGTCGAAGTAAACTCCTAAAGTTTGGATAAATCCTTGTTTAGCTGGGTGAGTACTGTCAGCTGTTGCTGCTGCGTTAGGAGTTGATCCTAAACCAGCTTCGTTAGTGAACATACCACGTTTAATTCCTAAAAGTATTGATGTTCCCATACCGATTACTCCACCACCTACTTGTTCAAGACCAAATGCTGATCTAACGATTTGAACAAGAACACCAGGTAATTTGTCAATATTAATAACCATAATAACTAATACGATAAATAAGTACGCCACTGCCATTACTGGTACTAACCATTGAGTAATTTTAACAACTTTTGTTACACCACCAAAGATTACGAAAATTGTAAGAATTAATAATGCAATCCCTGCGATATGTGTATCCACATTGTATACTTGTAAGGCTTGAGCAATAGTATTAGTTTGAACCGAGTTAAATGCTACACCATAAGTTACTGAAATAACAATCGCAAATAACACACCCATCCATTTTTGTCCAAGACCTTTTTCCATATAGTAAGCAGGTCCACCGCGATAAACTCCTTTTTTATCACGAACTTTATATACTTGTGCTAACGTTGATTCGGCAAATGATGAAGCTCCACCAAATAATGCCATTACCCACATCCAAAATACTGAACCAGGTCCTCCCATTGCAATCGCAATAGCAACCCCAGCAATTGTTCCAGTACCTACTCTTGACGCGGCTGAAATAGTGAATGCTTGGAATGCTGAAACCCCTTTTTGTTCTCCATCCTTGCCTACTTTTGGCTTTTCAGTAATAAGTCTGAACATTTCTTTAATATAAGTAAATTGAATAAACTTTATACTAAATGTAAAATAAATACCAGTTACCATTACTAACCCTATTAGGAAATAAGTCCACATAAAGTCATTAACGGTATTTAATAATTCTAAAAATCTATCCATTAAGAGTCAACTCCTCGTTAAATTTATTTTATTATGTAACCTATTATACTTTAAAAAATAATACACTCGTTAATATACGTTAGAAAATCTTACATGAATCTAACATGTTGTGAAAAAACGTTAATAATAGCCGAGTAAATCCTCTTATAAAATAGGTTGTATACTAAATCCGGGGCATGGAAAAAATTCCAGCCCCGGATTTCAAT
>NZ_CAUSAI010000064.1:0-6099 GCF_963529685.1 uncultured Gemella sp. | reverse complement strand
AAGCAGTAGAAGCGGCGAAAACAAAACCTGTTATTTTAGTAAGAGAAGAAACTTCCCCGGAAGATATTGAAGGTATGATTAGTTCAGAAGCTATTGTAACTTTACGTGGAGGTATGACATCACATGCAGCTGTAGTAGCAAGAGGAATGGGGAAATGTTGTGTTTGTGGTTGCCAAAATATGATTATTGATTACAGTGGAAAAACATTGAAAATTTCAGGGATTACATTAAAAGAAGGAGATACTATTTCTGTTGATGGAAGCAGCGGTAGAATTTACCTAGGAGAAGTTGCTAAAATTGATGCTAGATTCAGCGATAGATTTAATAAGCTTTTAAGATGGGCTGATGAGATTAGGAGTCTTAAAGTACTAGCAAATGCGGATAATGAAATTGATGCTAAAGTTGCCTTTGATTTTGGAGCTGAAGGAATCGGATTATGTAGAACTGAACATATGTTCTTTGAAGAAGATAGAATAAGTTTAGTTAGAAAAATGATTTTAGCGAGTGATACTCATGAGAGAATTAAATTCTTAGATCGATTACAGCCAATTCAAAGTGAAGATTTTTATAAGATTTTTAAAGTGGCAAAAGGGAAATCTGTTAATATAAGATTATTAGATCCACCGCTTCATGAATTTTTGCCTAAAGATGAAAATACTATAAAAGTTATTGCTGAGGAAATAGGAGTAAGTGTTAATCAGTTAGAATCGAAAATTGCTAGTATTGCCGAATTCAATCCTATGATGGGGCATCGTGGTTGTCGACTTGGTATTACGTATCCAGAAATTTACTTAATGCAAGCAAAAGCAATTAGTGCAGCGGCGATTAGAGCCTGCAAAGAAGGTATAGAAGTAAATGTTGAGATTATGATTCCTTTAGTAGGTTTAGAAAAAGAACTTGCAATGTTACGTGAGCAAATAGTAGAACTGGTAGAAAAAGAGATTCAATTGTATAATGAAGATTTCAATTATAAAGTGGGAACTATGATTGAAATACCACGTGCATGCATAATTGCTGATAAGATTGCTAAACATGCGGATTTCTTTAGTTTTGGAACTAATGATTTAACTCAGTTAACATTTGGTTATTCTAGAGATGATGCTGAGAAATTTATTGATATTTATAAGAAAAAGAATATATTAGAGTCTGATCCATTTGTACATTTAGATGAAAGTGGAGTATTAGAACTTATGAAAATTGCAGTTGAAAAAGCTAAAACTGTTAAACCTGGTATTAAGCTAGGAATCTGTGGAGAGCATGGAGGAGATGAAAAATCGATTTTATTATGTTCTAAAATAGGACTAGGTTATGTATCTTGTTCTCCATATAGGGTGATAATCGCGAGAATAGCAGCAGCTAAAGCGGCTATTGATAATATTGAAGTTTTACAAACTAAATAAAATAGTTAAGAAGAAGCTATTATTGTAAATAAGCTGATCTCAGAAAGTTAGATTCTTTGGTCTGATTTTCAGAGATTGGTATAATAATAGCTTCTTTTTGTTTATAAATTATATTTTAATTGAAGGAAAAATAATAAGTGATTTAAGTTTAATATTAATTAATAAGTATATAATTGGAAGATCTTTTCTTATATTACAAAATTATTAAATAATAGTTAATATATGTAAAGAAAATTGATTTTTTTTCAATTATACATTAAAATTAATGTAGTGTAGTATACCATTATATTATGAAAAATTAATATTAATAAAGCAAAAGTTTAAATATCTAAAAAAAGAGAGGATATGCTATGGCAGAAAATAATAATAATCGGTTATCGAGAAAAGATAGGCACTCTCAAGAAAGAAAGAGTGTTATGCCAGGTGGTTATATATCTAGAGGAAATAATAATTCAACAAATAGCGGTCAATCAAGACGACCATTAACAAATGAAGAAATTATGAGAAGAGGGGGACCAAGTTCGAGTCGACCTGTTCCACCTAAAAGACCTCAAGGTACAAATCAAAGACAAACGTTACCACCATCTCAACCGAGAAATTCTCAACAGTCAGCAAGAGGTAATGGGCCAATAGGACCAAATAGAATAAGTAAACCTAATTTTAAAAAGAATAATAAGGTACTATGGATGAAAATATTAAGATATGGATTGTATGCAGCAAGTGTTGCTATTATATCTTTATTCTTATTATGTGTGTTTTGGATTTATCAAGCACCAGCATTTGATTCAAAAATCTTAGATAACAATTCTAGAACAATTGTTTATGATACGAACAATAATGAAGTAGCAAAATTAGGAAATCAAATTGGTGAAAACTTAGAAACGGCAGATATTCCTGAAAAGATGCAGGATGCAATTTTAGCTACAGAGGACAATAGATTCTTTGAACACGGAGCTGTTGACTTTAGACGTTTAATAGGTGCAGTAGTATCTAACCTTACTAGTGGATTTGGTTCGCAAGGGGCATCTACAATTTCTCAACAGTTAATTAAAAGAACATTTTTAGATGATAATAAGAGTGTAAAACGTAAAGTTCAAGAAGCATACTTAGCGTATAAACTTGAACAAAACTATGATAAAGAATCAATATTTACAATGTATGTAAATAGAATATATTATTCTGATGGAGTATATGGTTTAAAAACAGCAGCCAAATACTATTATGGAAAAGACTTGAATCAATTAACTCTTCCGCAAATGGCTCTTTTAGCAGGTATGCCTCAGCATCCAAATACATATAATCCATATGATAATCCGGAGGCTGCTAAAGCTCGTCGTGATACAGTATTATATTTAATGCAATATCATGGGAAAATCTCAGAAGCAGAATCAACAGCAGCTCAAAAAACTAATGTATTAGATGGATTAATAGAACGTGACGAAAGTGAACGTGTATTATTATCAAGTGAATTTGATTCAAAATATACTTCATATATGAATCAAATTGTAAATGAATTAAAAAATAGTAAAGAATTTAAAGATTATGAAGGTGACGTATTAAACTTAGGTCTTAAAATTTATACTAATTTTGATTCAAAAATTCAAGATACTTTAACAGAAAGTGTAAATGCTAACTATGCAGGAATAAAACAAGCAAGTAATGTGGCTATGGTTGTACTGAATAACGAAAATAGTGGTATAGCCGCTCTTTATGGAGGTAAAAAACAAATATTCCATGGATTTAATATTGCAACGCAGGCTAAGTTACAACCTGGTTCATCAATTAAACCAATACTAGCTTACGGACCAGCGATTGAGTATTTAAATTGGGGTTCTGATCATATAGTTAATGACTCTAAACTTCAAGGTTCACAAATTCAAAACTGGGATAGAAGATTTCATGGTAATACTACTATAAATAATGCATTAGTATGGTCATACAATATTCCAGCGATTAAAACATACCAAGAGGTTGGGTTTAATAGAGTAAAACAATATGCAGCTAATGTAGGTATGGAAATCACAGATGATTCTATTACTACGCCAATAGGAGGAAGTGGAGATGGATTTTCGCCATTACAAATGGCAGGAGCATATGTTCCATTTAGTAATGGAGGATACTATGCAACGCCGAAAGCTATTAAAAAGGTCTACGATAGTGAAGGTTCTGAAGTGAAGAGCTTTAGCAAAGATGATAGAAAACGTGTTATTAAAGAATCTACAGCATATATTATGACATCAATGTTAAGAAATGGAGTAAATGGTTTAGCTTCGTTTGCTCGTATTAGTGGAGCTGATATGGCTGTTAAGACAGGTACAACTACATTCGGTGAAGGAGAAGCTCAAAAGTATGGTTTCGATATTGATAACTATTCAAAAGACTCTTGGACAGTTGGATATACTAGTAATTATACAATGGCTGTATGGCAAGGATTTGATGCTATAGATGGTCCAACTAAGTTTATGACTCAAGATGATACACAAAAAACTCAAGCATTATATCGAATTAATATGCAAAATATAGTTCGTATTCATCCGCCAAAAGGATTCTCAGTTCCTGGGAATGTCGGATCTATAAATGGAGGAGTTAAGGTTATTTCTGAAAGTGAACGTCGTCAAATTGAAGAAGAGAATAAACGTAATCAAGAAGAAAAAGATAAACAAAATGATAGCGATAGTGATAATAGTAGAAATGATAGTAACTCAAGTGATAGCAATACTTCAATAATTAGAAATCAAAATGGATTTTCAAATAGTAATACTACAACGAGAGGGAATACAACTGGAACTACAACTAGCAGAACAACTGGCACAACTACTAATAGGAATAGAACTAATTCATAATTAATTTAAAACTACTGTAAGATAGATTCTTACGGTAGTTTTCTTTTTTTATATTTTTAAAATACTACACAAATATACAGAAATGTTGTACAATAAAGGAATGGAGCAGTTTATTATTTCTTTGTTAAACTGAATTTATTATTCCATAAAACTTATAGAATATTATAAAATGGATGTGAAATTATGAAGAAAAAGTTAGTTATAATCACGGGAATAAGTGGAGCAGGGAAAAATACAGCATTAGAAGTTTTTGAAAATCAAGGGTATTTTTGCACGGACAATTTACCAGGATTAGTAGTGGAAGATTTTTTAAGAATAATTGAAGAAAAAGAGATTGATAAGACAGCAATAAGTATAGATATCAGAAGTAAACACCTTTTTGTAGATTTAAAAGAATTATTAAAAAAAATACAACATAGTGAGTATTTTGATGTGAAAATAATATTTTTGGATAGCGATGATCAGGTGTTGGTTAATAGATATAAAGAGACTAGAAAAAATCACCCATTGTCGACGGAATTTAGTTTGCTTGAGGGGATTTCTCAGGAAAGAAAAGATATGGATGAAGTTAAAGGTATTGCAAATTATATCTATGACACTACTAATACGACTGTAAAAGATTTGAAGAAGAGAATATTAGAAGATTTTGGAATCGAGAAAAAAGATAGTTATCATATTACAATTTCTAGTTTTGGATATAAATATGGAGTGCCGATAGATGCGGATAACATTGTTGATGTTCGTTTTCTAAAAAATCCATTTTATATAAATGAACTTAGAGAAAAAACTGGGCAGGATAGTGAAGTTTATAACTTTGTTTTTGATGATGAAGTTACTCAAGAGTTTTATGATAAGTATTTAGATCTTATGACGTATATGGTGGATAAATATCAATATGAAGGAAGAGATAAGGTTGCAATAGCTGTGGGTTGTACAGGTGGAAAACACCGTTCTGTAAGTGTAGCAAGAAGATTGTATGAAGATATCTCAAAATTGGGCTATAGAGTACACTTAGAACATAGAGATATTAATAAGGGTAGGTAATGATATGAGAACTAAAGTAAAAGTAGTTACTATTGGAGGGGGAACTGGATTATCAGTTCTTTTAAGAGGTTTAAAAAAATATCCTCTTGATATAACGGCCGTAGTAACGGTAGCAGATGACGGAGGAAGTTCTGGAAAGATAAGAAGTGATATGAATATTCCCTCACCAGGAGATATTCGAAATGTTATAGCGGCATTATCAGATGTGGAGCCGTATTTAGAGAAAATGTTCCAATATCGCTTTGATAGTGGTGAGGTTAAGGGACATCCAGTAGGTAATTTAATGATAGCGGCTATGACAGACATACATGGTGACTTTTCTACAGCAGTAAAAGTTATGAGTAGAATTTTAAATGTGCGTGGTACTGTCTTGCCGACAACTAATGATATAGCGACTTTAAATGCAGTATTGTCAACGGGAGAAATTATAAGAGGAGAATCTTCGATAACTGAAGCTGGAGGAGTAATAGATCATGTGTATATCACTCCTTCTAGAGTTAAACCAAATGAAGATGTACTAAGGGCTATTGAACAGGCAGATTATATTATAATGGGACCTGGTAGCTTATATACTTCTATAATTCCTAATTTAGTAATATCTAAAGTCTCAGAAAAAATAAGAGAAAGCAGTGCTAAGAAGATATATATTTGTAATGTTATGACTCAGCATGGAGAGACGGATAATTATTCAGTTTCTGATCATGTCGTTGCAATAAACAAACATGTAGAAGAGAATATTTTTGATTTGGTAATTGCGAATTCACGTGAGTTTGATGATAGTATTTTATCGAAATATCACAAAGAAAAACAAG
>NZ_CAUSAI010000063.1:0-6221 GCF_963529685.1 uncultured Gemella sp. | reverse complement strand
GCACAGTTTATTAGATATCTAAAAAGCTTTTATAAAGAGAATTTAGATATCAATAAACTACTGCATCTATAAATTCTCATATGAACCTTGTTGAATTTTAGGACTTTTGAGACAGCCCCATTAATTTTCTAAAAAAAAGGAGATTCAAAAATGAAATTAAATTCATTCGCTAAGTTTTCACTACTTAGTATTTCAATATTATTAATGTCACACCTTGCTATCTCTCCAGTAATTCCAAATCTTTATACTCTTTATCATGGAAGTAATCCTAATATTGGTCTAGCTTCTGTGGAGAGTTTAGCTACAATCCCTGCTATGATGATTACGATTTTTGTTCTTCTTAGCAACGGAGTTATTAAATTTATTGGAAAGAAAAATACTGTTCTTCTTGGACTACTATTAATTTTCGTTTTTGGTATAATACCAGCATTTACTACAAACTTTAAACTTGTACTAATTAGTAGACTTTTCCTTGGAGCTGGTATTGGATTATTTAATTCTCTTTCTATTAGTATGATAAGTGACTTCTTTGATGAAGATCAGCGCGGTACAATGATCGGTTTAAGAACAGCATTCCTAAACATCGGTAAAGCATTGACTACATTTATTTCTGGATATCTACTAATCTACGGTATTCAATATACATTTTTAGTTTATGCTCTAGCACTTCCGATATTTATTATATTCTTATTATTCGTACCTAATACAGAAAATGTAAATAATAAAAAAGTTAGTATTAAATTCCATAAAGAGACTATTCTTTTAACGCTGTTAACATTTTTAGTAGGTATTTCATACATGGGCGCAACTATCAAGATTCCTACTCTACTTGCTGAAAAATACCACTATCAACCTGATGTAGCTAGAAATCTACTAACAATTTTAGCTCTTAGTGGTATATTATCTGGAGTTATTTTTGGTATTTTAGTTAAGAGATTCAAAAATCTAACATTACCTATAATGTTAAGTTTCATGACAGTCGGAAGCATATTATTCACTCTGACAAATAATATTGTAATCTTCTACGTTGCAGCTATCTTCATCGGAATTAGCTTCGTAGGAACTATGTCATTTAACTTCTTCTATGTTTCAAACAAATTAGAGAATAAATTTATAAACTTTGCGACAAGTGTAATCTTAGTTGGTGGTAATATCGGTGTAATACTAACTCCGGTAATTCTTACTAAAATCCCTGAAGCATTACACCTTGAAAAATATACTACACCATTTTTCATAACTACAGCTCTAATGCTAGTTTCTACATTAGTTAGTTACGCAGTATTAAGAAACAAAAAATAATATAAACTAAAAAAGCACAACGTAGGTTTTTTACGTTGTGCCTTTTATAATTAACTATTTAATAATTCTTTATTTTTCTCTAAAAATTCTTTTAATTCTTTATCCGGTACTTGTCTCGCTAATATTAATGTTCTTAATGAAACATCATCTAATCGGCATGTAGCAAATACTGTCATATTATCTTCACCAGAAATCTTACTGTTTTCTAACCAGTTTCTAGAACCTTCTTTAAACATACTTATAAAGTTTTCCTTTTTATCACTAGCACTTGGAATTTGATATAATTTCGTATCTTCGTGAACTACCTTAACCCCAGTTACTTCATAATAATACTTTCTCTCCGGTGTTTCTATAACAACCACTCTGTGACTGTCAAAATAATCTTTCTTCGCAAACCAGTTCATATTATTAAATACCCTAGTATCCAAAGTAATCTTCTTCTCTTCAATCCCTGCGCGAGCATGACCGAATATCCACTTAACATCACTTTGCTCTAATCCCGGTTTATTGTCAGCATCCATAAATACTGCACCGATAAATGGAGCTGGTTTATTATCAATTCCGTATTCTAAATACTTAGAATTATTTGTTGTCTGTAAGATTGGTTCCTTTAGAGAATCTCCTCCATCACCTGGGACATACATGTATGCAATAACTTCATTATTTATTGCCTTTAAGTCTTTAAATTTATTTGATAAGTAATCTTTTTCAGCTTGATCTACCACATACTTATCATCTTTTTTGTTAGAATCGACTTTTTGTTCTACTCGGACTTGTGGTTCTTTAGAATTCTCATTCATATATGAATATAATCCAAATCCACCACCCACTAAAATCACAAGTAATAAAACATATTTAATAACACTACTTAATAATGATTTATTCTTCATAAAAATATTCCTTTCTAAAATATAATATCTCCATATAAAACTCCAAACTAGATTATATCATATTTTTTATAAAATATCTTCAAAAATCAACTTAAAATCTTAAATCCCGTTAAAACTCTTATAAAATAGAGTTCTTGAACATAAAAGGGAGTGACTCAAAAATCGTGATTTCAAAGAAATCGATTTTGTCGAGTCACCCCTGCACAGTTTATTAGATATCTAAAAAGCTTTTATAAAGCGAGTTTAGATATCAATAAACCACTGCGTCTATGAGTTTTCATATACACTTTGTTAAGATTTAGGACTTTTGGGTCAGCCCCTTCTATATAAAAATATTTTACACTTGTCTAATATTTACAAAATCAGTAGGTGGAACATTATCTTTTCCTAAGTCAGGTTCTCCCGCTGTAATTAGTATAAGATCCCCTTCTTTTGCTAATCTTGACTCTTTAGCAAATTTCGGTGCTAAACTTAACATTTCTTCCATTGTTAAAGTGTTTTCTTCTATAAATGTAGTTACTCCTCTTGTTAATGCTAATTTTCTAGCTTTTTGTTTTGTTGGAACTACTGCCAAAATTTGAACTTTTGGTCTGTATCGAGCTATGAATTTTGCAGTGCTTCCTGATTTTGTATAAGTAACTATATTATTAACATCAACAGAATCTAAAAGATACTTAGTTGATAAAGAAATTGCATGTGCAATATCCATTTGAATGTTTTTATATTCTTTTATTTTATTGTTAAGAACATTATCTTGAGTTTCAATATAAGTAATTATTCTATCAACTGTTTCTAACGCTTCTTTTGGATAACTTCCCGTTGCAGTTTCTTCAATTAACATAATGGCATCAACTCCATCAATAACCGCATTCGCCACATCTGACACTTCCGCACGAGTTGGTCTAGGATTATAAATCATCGAATGCAACATTTGAGTTGTTAAAATCACTTCTTTTATAGAAGAATTAGCTTTTCTGATTATTTCTTTTTGAATACTTGGAAGATCCTGATATGATAATTCCATACCTAATTCGTCCCTATTTATCATAATTGAATCTGCAAACTGAATGATTTCGTCAATATTCTCATACGCTTCTTTACAGTCAATTTTAACAATTAATCCTATATCCTTTTTCCCATTGGCATGTAAAATATCTTTAACTTTTCTAATTTCATCTAAATTACTAACAAATGGGCAGGCAACAAAGTCCACATCGTTTTTGCATGCAAACTGAACACTATCTTCTTCAATTTTAATTAGTTTATATTTACTTTCTGCATAAATATGATCCAAGTCATAAATTATCGCAGTATTTTTGTTTAATTTTTCTCTTAGTTCTTTAACTTTATTGATTCTATCTACACATTCTTCTGTACTACCATAATATGTATCAATAAGAACTGCATCTGCACCTTTAGCTACGATTTCTTCTAATAGTCCTTCTGTACTATTCCCTAAAGTTGCTATTATTTTTGCCTTTCTAGTCATAATAAACCTACCTCACATTTAAAACGTTTACTTTTTATTTAATTATAACACATTAATTTTTCATTTTCTAGGTTATTTTTAAAGTAATTAGTGAGAATTTAAAATAAATTTTATAAGTTTATATTCAAAGAAAATCTTTATATTTAATGAAACTTTTTTATAGTATAATATATTCTATGTCTTACAGTATCCACAAACTAATTACATAAATTATTACAATATCCAACAATTTGAGAATTATAAAAAAAAGAAATTATACACTTCTTTATATAATTTCTTTTGGTTTATTTTTCTGTGTAACTTTAATTAAAATTCAACACATTAAATGATTATTTCTTTTTTCGGAGTAACTATACCTGATTCAAGAAAATCTAGAAATTCACCAAATAAATGTTCCATCTCTGCGTATGTATTTAAAGTGTTTAGTTCTTTTTTGACTTTAGCTCCACCTTTGATACCTTTCATGTAATACGAAGCATGTTTTCTCATTTCATGAACGGCCACTTTTTCAGGTTTAATTTCCATAAGTCTTCTCAAGTGAAGTAAACATACGTCTATTTTTTCTCTTGGTGTTGGCTCATCAGTTAGTTCTCCTGTTTCTAGGTACTTAACTGTACGATATAACATCCATGGATTCCCTAAAGCAGCACGCCCAATCATCACCGCATCACAATTAGTATCGTCTAACATTTTTTTAGCAAGTTCAGGCGAAGTAACATCACCATTTCCTATTACTGGTATTTTCAATTCTTTCTTTACATCACGAATAACATCCCAGTTTGCTTTACCACTATACATTTGAACTTTTGTTCTACCATGGATAGCTATGGCACTAGCACCTGCACGTTCAGCATTTCTTGCATTATCCATTATATAAATATGTTCATCATCCCATCCCATACGCATTTTTACTGTAACTGGCTTAGAAACGGAATCAACTAATCTCGCTATTACTTCATATACCTTATCCGGATCAAGAAGTAGCTTACTACCTGCATCAACTTTAGTAATTTTTGGTACTGGACATCCCATATTTAAGTCAATAATATCAGCTTCTGTATTTTTATCAACATACTTAGCAGCTTCTACCAATGTTTCGATTTCTCCACCAAAAATCTGTAAACTTAATGGACGCTCTCTTGGATCGATATATAGCATATTCATAGTTTTTTTATTATTGAATAAAATAGCTTTATCACTAACCATTTCTGCACACACTAATCCCGCTCCAAACTCTTTAGCTGTTAAACGGAAAGCAGCATTACAAACACCTGCCATAGGGGCTAATACTACTCTATTAGGTATTTCAATTTCTCTAATTTTAAACATTCTTTATCCTTTCTTTTTACAATTTTTCTTTATATACACTTATAGGTTCTGTTATTTTTTCTAATGATTCTTTAATATTTTTTCCGGCTATCTCTATATTACCGTACATTTCTGCTAAAGGAGCTAAAACAAAGTTTCTGTCATGAATATATTTATGTGGAACAACAAGTCTATCGTCATTAAAAATTAAATTATTAAAAGTAATTATGTCTATATCAATAGTTCTATTTCCCCAATGTTCTTTACGAACACGTCCTAGTTCTAGTTCTATTTTCTGAATAGTATCTAGCAATTCATATGCTCCTAATGAAGTTTCTACCTCTATACACATATTTAAAAAGTCTTGATTAGCCACCCCACCCCATGCAGGTGTTTCATAAACACTACTTTGTAATTTAATTTTCAAATTATTAGCTTCTATTTTTTTTAGCGCTTCTTTTAAATACTGTTCCCTTGGTCCTATATTTGTTCCTAATGCTAGTATAATCATTATAATTTATAGAACTCCTCACGTGTTATTTCCACTTTCACACCACATTGTTCAAAATGATAACTTATAGGTGCAGCTGGTTTATTAACTGTTAACTTAATCTTTTCAATTTGAGGAAATTCATTAAAGATATTTTTTAAAATTTCTCCTGCCAAACGTTCTAATAAGTTAAAAGTGTTAATAGTTGCTGTTTTTACCACTACATCTGCAATATCAGCATAACTAATACTATCTGTCATTTCATCACTAAATAAAGCTTTTTGATAATTAAGCTCACATTCAATATCAAAAATAAACTTCTGTCCAAGTTTGTTCTCTTCTTCAAATAATCCATGATTAGCAAATATTTCTAGATTATTTATAAATAACTTTGTTTTCATGATCAATACCCCTCAATCATTATTTTGCTTAACTATAAAATTTTAACATATTTCTAATTATTTCTCTAATAATTATACTCGCTTAAAATGGATTTTCATAAAAAAAGACTTGAAAATAATGGGGCTGACCGAAAAGTCCTAAATTTCAAAAAAGTGTATATGATAATTCATAAACGCAGTGGTTTATTGATATCTAAATTCGCTTTATAAAAGCTTTTTAGATATCTAATAAACTGTGCGGGGGTGACTCGACAAAATCGATTTTGATATGTACCCCTTTTACTGGACGAACCAGTGAAAGGGGTATTTTTTATGCGTTATAGTTATGAATTTAAAGTAAAATG
>NZ_CAUSAI010000062.1:0-6926 GCF_963529685.1 uncultured Gemella sp. | reverse complement strand
GTGATAATTGTAACTATTTTATTGGAAGAAACTTCTCTGATTATTTAAAGAGTAAAGCGTGGTTTAAAAAGTTTGTGTCTGATGAAAACATAAAAGACGCGGAGAACTTTGTAGCAAAACACGGAGGAAAATCTATTTTCTTAGCTAGATTTTTCCCAATTATCCGTACGATCGTTCCATTTATTGTAGGGGCTGGTAAGATGAAATACTCTAAGTTTAGAGTGATAGATTTCTTTGGAGGACTTTGTTGGTGTACATTATTTATATCAGTAGGGTACTTCTTCGGAAATATTTCATATGTTAAGAAAAACTTTTCAGTAGTTGTAATTGCTATTGTTTTAATTAGCTTAATTCCATTAGTTATTGGAGCAATTAAATCTAGAAAAAAAGCATAATTTATGAGGAAGGAGACTCGTTTGAGTCTCTTTTCTAGTAAGTTGAGTAATTAAACTTTTCAAAACAAATGAGACTTTACTATATGACAAAAGAAACGAGTTAAATAATTGAAAAATCATCCATTCTTGAGAAAAAAGAAGGATGATTTTTATTATGGAAATAAGAATAGTGGTTAATTCAATAAGTGTTATTATATAAAAAAAAGGAGTGACTCAAAAATCATGATTTTGGAAAATCGATTTTGTTGAGTCATTCCCGTTGCGCCTATAGGCTCTTATATTAACTTTTTATTTCTAGGACTTTTAGGTCAGTCTCATAGACTTTTATTTTCTTGTTTAAGTATATTAATCAGCGAATCCGTTTGGATGTTTACTTTGCCATCTCCAAGAATCTTCACACATACGTTTTATATCGTATTGAGCTTCCCATCCAAGTTCTTCTTTTGCTTTTGTAGCATCAGCATAACATGCAGCGATATCTCCTGCACGACGTGGAGTTATAACATATGGTAAATCACGCCCAACAGCAGCTGATGCACTCTTAATAATATCTAATACAGAATAACCAATTCCTGTTCCTAAGTTATAAATAGTTAAGCCACTACCTTTTTCTAATTTCTTAAGAGCAGAAACGTGACCTCGAGCCAAATCTACTACGTGGATGTAGTCACGTACTCCAGTACCATCATGAGTATCAAAATCATTACCAAAAACTTGAACTTTTTCTAGTTTACCTACAGCTACTTGCATAATATAAGGAATTAGGTTGTTTGGTACTCCTTTTGGATCTTCACCAATATCTCCACATTCATGTGCTCCGATTGGATTAAAGTAACGAAGGAGAACAATATTCCATTCGTTGTCTGCTTTATAAACATCTTTTAAAATATCTTCAGTTATTAATTTAGTACGTCCGTATGGGTTAGTTACAGATAATGGGAAATCTTCTTTAATTGGTAATGTATGAGGATCTCCATAAACTGTAGCTGATGAACTAAAAATTATATTTTTACAGTTGTGTTTTTCCATAACACGGAACAAAGTAATAGTTCCAGCTATATTATTATCATAATATGCTAATGGGATTTCACAAGATTCACCAACTGCTTTTAATCCAGCGTAGTGAATAACTCCATAAATATTTCCTTCTTTTTCAAAAACTTTGTTTAATTTATCTTCATCTCGAACATCAACTTCATAAAATGTTACCTTTTTACCAGTAACTCGTTCAACTACTTCTAAACTCTTTTTGTTGGCATTATATAAGTTATCAACGACAACTACTTCATTTCCATTGTTTAATAATTCTATACAAGTGTGAGACCCGATAAATCCAGCTCCACCTGTAACAAGTATTTTTTTAGTCATATTGTATTCCTTTCCATTCTGAAATATATATATATATATCATACAAGGTACATATAAGTCAATAGAAAAATGAAAAAATATGAAAGATAATAAAAATAATGTCTATTATTTTCAAATTGATATCGAATAGTTATTATAATAGAGGTGATGAGTTGGAGGAAGAGTTTTTATGCAGAAAAGTTGCTAGTGTAAGTTTATAAAGATATAATTAAAGGATACATAGTAATTTGGAGGAAAACATGAAATTAGGAATTATTGGTTCTGGAATGATAGTGAAAGATTTCTTATCTTTTGCTCATGAACTTCCAGAAATTAAATTAGAAGCTATAACAGCTCGAAATATTGAAAATTTAAAAGAATTACAGTCTAAATATAATATTAAGAATATATATACTGATATTGATTTTTGTCTGGAAAATAAAGAAGTAGATACAATTTATGTTGCAGTTCCGAATAATTTACATTATTCAGTTGCTAAGAAATCTTTAGAAGCTGGTAAAAATGTTATTTGTGAGAAACCTTTCACCTTAAAGTATGATGAAGCTGTAGAATTATTTAAAATAGCCGAAGCTAAGGAATTAATATTAATAGAAGCAATAACAAACCAATATCAAAAAAATTATCTTGATATACAAGATAACATTGATAACATAGGAGAAATACGACTTGTTGAGTGTAATTTTTCTCAACTTTCTTCAAGATACGAAGCATTTAAAAATGGAATAATAGCTCCAGTCTTTGATAAGAGTAAAGGTGGAGGAGTGCTTGGTGATTTAAATATTTATAACATTCACTTTGTTGTTGGATTATTTGGTAAACCTAATAATGTACATTATGCACCTAATATAGTTAATGATGTGGATACTTCGGGTATTCTTCTATTAGAATACGATAACTTTAAAGTAGTATGCATAGCAGCCAAAGATACTTTTAATAATAGTTATGTAAATATTCAAGGAGATCAAGGTATAATTAAGGTTATTGGTCCTACAAATGAAGTTCCTAATTACAGTATTCAAACAAAAGATAATTTTATAGAGGAAAATAATAATATCCATTCACATAGAATGTTTGCTGAGTTTAAAAAATTCGTTGAAGTTATAAATAATAAAGATTTTGAGTTCATGAATGATCAGAAAGAACATACTTTGAATGTTATGTATATTTATGAAGAAGCGAAAAAATTTATAGAAAATTAAAGAGGAGAAAATCACATGAAAAAATTTTTTAGTAAACCATTTGGAACAGAGGAACAACCTATAGAGGAAGGGAGATATAGACTATTTTGGACTGCGGTCTGTCCTTATGCACATAGAGCAGTTATAGCAAGAGAGATACTAGGATTAGATGATGCGATTAGTTTAGGAACATTGGATTATCGTCGTGGAGAAGAAGGATGGCAATTTAGCTTAGATAAAGAAGGGCTAGATCCAGTTTTAAAACAATCAAAAATTAAAGATGTGTACTTAAATAGTGATTCAGATTATGAAGGACCATATTCAGTACCGGTGCTTGTTGATATAACTACAGGAAAAGTAGTTAGAAAAGAATCAGCTGAGTTACTTCATGAATTTGCGACAGTATTTAAAAAACTACATAAAAAAAATGGAATAGATTTATATCCTGAGCATCTTGCTGATCAAATCGATGAGTGGAATGAAAAATTAGCTGTAGCTATTAATGATGGTGTGTATGAAATGGGATTTGCTGAAAGCCAAGAAAAATATGATGAGGCATTCGAAAGATTCTTCGATATGATGGATGTAGTTGAGAAACGTTTATCAAATCAAAGATACTTCCATGGAAATACGATAACAGAAACAGATATTCGTTTCTATACTACTATGATTCGCTTTGATATCGTTTATTATGGATTATATTCTGCGAATAAAAAGAGAATTGAGGAATATCCTAACATTTTCAACTACTTAAAAGATTTATATCAAACACCAGGATTTGGCTCTACAACAGACTTTGAAGCAATTAAGGTCGGATATTATGTATCAGCAGGTAAAACTATTGTACCAAAAGAACCAGAAGTAGATAAGTGGAATCAAAGTCATGATAGAGCTAGATTCGAATAATAAATATGAAGATTATAGATGTAGAGGAATATAACTTTTCTAAGGAACAGCTAAACGGGTTTGGATTTAAGGAAGAAGCAGAAAAACTAATATATCGAAAAGAAATTTTAGATAGTAGTTTCTCAATAGAAATCGTATTTGTTAATAGTCAACTTTTGATAGAAGTTTATGATTTAGAATTTGATGAGATTTATTCATTATTTAGTGTAGCTAGTGCTGTAGGCGAAACGGTTCAAAATATTATAGAGTCTGTGGAAAAAATCCTAAATTCTATATTAGGATTAGCTGATAAATCAGAAAAAATAAGTTCAGAAGTTATAGACTATTGTAATAATAAATATGGTGGAAATCATGTTAATCCTTTTAAAAAACATCCAGATATATTAGCTATGGTAAATGAAAAAAATAAATGGTATTCCTTGTTTCTGGACATAGAGTATAATAAATTGAATAAAAATACTGATATTACAACTAAGGTGAAAATTTTAAATGTAAAATATCCTGCGGATAAAATTTTAGAAATTATTGATAATAAAAATATTTTTCTAGCATATCATATGAATAAAAAGCATTGGATTAGCATAGTGATAGATAAGAATATCAAATTGGAGTCAATAAAAGAATTAATCAACATAAGCTATTCTTTGGTCAAATAAAATAATAGGAACAACTAAAAATCAATTTGTAAAAATTATGATTTAGAGTTGTTCCTGTTTTATTTATTATACGCAATTATCAAGAATATTATTTGGAAAATAATAGAAATAATAAAGAAAAGTCCAATATAAATCCCTAACGCACCAGCGATGATATATAATATAATATTTATAATTATTAAATAATTTTTCGCGAATTTTATTAATGAGATAACAATATTAAAAATAACAGCTATTAAGAGCATAAAGTAGTGTGGTATTAGAAATGCAAGTAGCATTCCTGAACCAGCGCCTGCGCTAGGACTGTCAGAATGATTAATTTTTGATATTACACATGTAAAGTATAGTATTGTTAGTGCTATGTATATAATTGACGAAAGTAATGATAATCTTATAGCGAGTTTTCTTGTCATCTAAAGCCATCCTTCCTCAGTAGATTTTTTTACAGCTTCTGTTCTGTTTTTGCAGTTTAATTTAGTTAGGATGTTAGAAATATAATTCCTAATAGTTCCTTCGGATAAGAACAATTCATTAGCAATCTCTTTATTTGGTAATCCTTCTTTAATTTTTAAAAGAATAATTTTTTCTTGATTTGTTAATGGATTATGATTGTTAAAAATATTTTCCATTAGTTCAGGTGAGTATTCTTTGTTACCTGATAAGACGTTGTTAATTGTTTTCATAAGTTCATCTATTGAGCGATCTTTTAAGACGTAGGCATCTACGTTGTTTTTTATAGCGCGTTCAAAATATCCCATACGTTTAAAAGTTGTCACAATAACAACTTTACAATGTATATTATTACTACGAATGTATTCTAGTACGTCTAGTCCTGTTGCTTCAGGCATTTCTACATCAAGTATAGCTACATCTATATCATTAGTAGAAATTAAATCTATAGCTTCTTTTCCATTTTTTGCTTGAAGTACATTTTCAACACTAACTTCCATTAATAATAATGTTGCCATTGCATCTCGTAACATACTTTGATCTTCAGCGATAAGTAATTTCATATTGTCCTCCTGTTGTTATTTATTGATTGTTACTTCGATAGTTGTGGGAGATTTTTTTGATATTATATTTATTACTCCATTAACTAGTTTAATTCTTTCTCTTATAGATGAAAGTTCCGTTCCGTTAATATTTTCAAAGCCATTACCGTTATCAGAGATAATAACAGTGTAGTTATTATTAGATTCATTTATTTCAATATTGCATTTATTAGCATTACTATGCTTAATGACATTATTCGTTAATTCTTTTAGTACCATTGTAATAGTCCATTCTACTAGCTGAGATGGTAGTGTAGTCATATTATTCTTAATATCTAACGAAATATCAGCCATGGTCATTATATCTGAAATAACTTTTAATTCTTCATTAATACTTCTATATTTAAGCTTATTAATTATAGATCGCGTTTCTGTCATAGAAGAACTACTGATTTCACTGATTTCTTTAAGTTCATTTTTGGCTGCTTCAATATTATTTTTTTCTAAATATTTTTCAGCTAGTTCTGCTTTTAATTTTAGCATAACAAAGGTATGGCCGATACTATCATGTAAGTCGCGTCCAATTCTATTTCTTTCATTTTCAGCAAGAAGTAGGTTAATATGTTCATTGTGTTTTAAACGTTCATTTTTTAATCTATTTCTTTCATAGGCATATTTTTGGCTAAAATAAGTTATGATACATATAGAAGAAAAAATAAATAGGATTATTCTATCTCCAATATTCATTTTGGGATTAGCAATTATATATAATGTTAGGATATTTATTGTTATGAAAAAACTAATTGTTCTATAAGTAAAATATTTATCTTGAAAATGCCAAACAAGTAGATTACTTAAATAAAAACTAAATAGAATGTTCGTTGGATATAAAACAATGGTCATGTAACTGATATAAGCAATTAAATAAAACCATTCTGTAAAAACAAGAACTCTATTTTTTGTATATAACATTCCTATATATGAAGCGATGGCGAGAATAGTTAAGGGTAATATATATTTTGGATAACTTCCACTAATAACATATACAAGTGGGAATATAAAAAATACCAAAGATAGATAAAACCCATAATTTCCCTTTAATAAATTTAGTAATTTTTTATACATTTCAGCCTCCTTATTCTTTAATGATACCATAATAATATAAGAGTGTGAATAATTTATCCTCACTCTTATATTATTATTATTATTATTATTTTGATTCTCCTCTGTTTTTTATTACCAATGTAGCAATTATACATACAATTGAGTAGGCTAGAAGTATAGCTAGAGCTTTATAAGAGAAAATATCTTCTTTGATATATTTATTAACGAACTCTAATAAATAATAGGTTGGTGTCAGTTTAGATATATTTTGCAACCATTCTGGGAAAAGATAAACAGGCCACCAAAGTCCACCTAACATAGCAAGTC
>NZ_CAUSAI010000061.1:0-6961 GCF_963529685.1 uncultured Gemella sp. | reverse complement strand
CAGGATAACATCCACATGTCTAAACTAAATATATGTGTCCAGAATTTTGGGTACATATCATTTTGTTAAGTCGCTCCTTTTTTGTTATTTAGTTAAGTAATTTACCATATTTATTTGAATTTTTTTGTAATTCAAAGTAAAATATAATATGGAAGATATAAATATTCGAAAGAAGGAGTGGAGAAATGTTCATAAATGATTTTAAAACAGATCAAGAAATTAATATGTTTTTATTATTGGATAATGTAGTTCGTGGAATTGCTACTAGTGGTAAACCATATTTAACACTTTATCTAAAAGATAAGTCTGGAAGTATTGATGGTAAAATCTGGGAAGTAAAAGAAGAAGATAGTGAAAATCTAAAAGCCGGAAAAATGGTATTTATTGAAGGAACAGTATTAGACTATCGTGGAAAGCTTCAATTAAAGATAAAAAACTATCGAATGGCTAGCGATGAAGATAATATAAATATTCAAGATTACATTCAAACTGCGCCTGTTCCAAAGGATGTAATGATAAATGAATTAAATTATTTCCTAAAAGAAATAAGTAATGAAAATTTACGAACTGTAACAATAGAATTATTAAATAAATATAAAAAGCAATTTATTAGCTATCCTGCAGCTAAATCAATGCATCATGATTTTTATTCAGGATTAATTTATCACACAACAACTATGTTGAAGATAGCAAAAGCTTTGGTAGGTATTTATCCAACGCTAAATAAAGACTTACTTTACAGTGGAATTATTTTACATGATTTAGGAAAAACTGTAGAACTTAGTGGTCCAGTAGGAACATCTTATACATTAGAAGGGGAACTTTTAGGGCATATTGTTATTATGAGTGATGAAGTAGCTAGAATGGCTGATAAATTAGGAATTGAAGCTGAAGAAATTACATTGTTAAGACATATAATACTTGCTCATCATGGTAAATATGAATTTGGATCACCAAAACTACCTATGATTAAAGAAGCGGAAATTATTCATTTTATAGATAACATTGATGCTAGAATGATGATGTTTGAGAAGAATCTATCTAATGTAGAACCAGGAACATTTAGTGAAAAACTATTCGGTCTAGAAGGTAGACATTTCTATGTTCCAACATTCGATAAGGAAAATAATTAAGGAAAAGAGAAAAAATTATGAATAAAGGTATGAAACATATATTAGGTTTTATTGTGATATTTATTGCAGCGGTAATATGCGTATTTGGGATTATCAAATATGAGGAAATGCATGATGGTTCATCTACAAATAATAGTGCGAACTTAGGAAGTGTAGATGGTAAGCAACTTAGCAAAGAAACAACGATAATTATTGAAAAAATTTCAACATTAAATGATATTGATGTATTAAATTCAGAGTTGCACTTATCTCAAACTGTTATTGATATACTTAAAAAATATGCGCCTACTGTAAGTTATGCGGTTGATAATAGTGAAGAATTCGATAAAATCTATTTCCGTTTAGGTGGATATTATGCTGATCATAAAACAAATGATATTAATAGAATTATCGGTTCTTATAAGGTTGATGGTGGGAAACTAAAATCTACTGGGGATGACTTGGATAAGATAGGTTCTAAAGTTAATGGCAATGATAAGTTGAAATGGAATTCTCTAAATCTTAATAATAAAGAACATGATAAAGATGTTGCAAAGGCAATTGCAGATAAATATTGCAATGTAAGAATAGGTGCTGATAAGGACAGTATGATAGGATTATTCGGTTATTTATCAGATTTTAGTAGACATGTAAAAGGTGCTCAACCGGGCATAAATGTAGTACCTATGTCTCTAGCTGAAATAACAGATATCTACAATACAGGATTGCCAGAAACTTTTAATGCAGAGCAAGTGTATAAAAAGTTAACTAATCTAAAAGACGCTAATTACAAAGAAGTGGATGATAGTTATAAAGGTAATGAAGACAAGTATAATAAGAGTATAAGATTAAATGAAGTTATTTACTTCAAGAAAGATAAGATGTACCTTGCCGCATTTGGTGGTATAGGTGGTGCAGTTGTAAAAACTCCAGCTGAACCAGATAAATTTATTATTGAAGGAGATAAAGTTATTGTACCTTTAGTTGAAAGACTTATTGGTGGAAAACAAAATGGTCAAATGATTCTTCGATTAAATAATAAACAATATGAAGGTGGTCAAAGTAGATCGAAATACTATGTAGAAAGTGGCTCTTTGTCAAGTTTGGTGCATGGGAAAAAATCATTCTAGAAATCTAGGCAGCATTTTGCTGCTTAGATTTTTTCTTACTTTTATTAAGTTTAACATTATTTTTATATTTAGAACTAAATAATCTAGATATAAATAAAATGCATAGCCTGAAATTACTAAAGCTAGAATATCTATATGTTACTCTCTTTTTTATTTTATCTCTATCTTCTAATATTACTTTCCAAAAATTCCATAGAATATGAATGTATCTTGACCTTTTTCATTGTGATTAAATCAAGTTTCTCCTCCATAATTATATTTTGGTCTTTTATTAATAGTAAATTTGTGATGAAATTATTCGTGATGAATATCCTTTCTTAGTTAATTATTTTTTACACCTTAATTACATTGGATATTTGTCTTTTGTATATAAAAATTGAAATCCGGGGCTGGAGTTTTTTTCATGCCCAGGATTTATTATACAACCGAAATCCAAGAAAGAATCAAAAGATTCATTTCTTGGATTTTTATCCTACTTTAATAGGAGTGTGAATAAAACTTTGTAAATTCTTTATGTTAACAAGAATTTACCAGTTTATAATAATTATTTACTATTAAATTTTATACCATTTAGAAATTGCTTGTGTACCGTTTGTATTACGGATTTCTTCTTCTAATTCATTGTAAATTTTATATGCTGTTTCAAGTCCTGGTAGTTTGATGTTCATTTTTTCACATTCTTCTAATGCTAGTTTCATATCTTTGATAAAATGGTGTGTGAAAAATCCTGGTTTAAAATCACCGTTTAGGATACGTGGTCCATATGAAGTCATTGAAAAGCTACCACCTGATCCAGTAGATACTGTTTTGAAGAACGAGTCTAAGTCTAGTCCAACTTCTTTAGCGAATTTGAAGCTTTCAGCGACAGAAATCATAGTTGTAGCTATTGCGATCTGATTGGCAAGTTTCGTATATTGACCTTTGCCAGCCTCACCAAAATATGTAATATTTTTACCTAGTTTTTCAACTAGTGGAAGAACAACTTCTTCAAATACTTTCTTATCCCCACCAGCCATGATTGATAGAGTAGCATTTCTTGCTCCAACATCTCCTCCTGTAACTGGGAGATCAAGTGCATATGCACCAACTTTTAGAAATTCATTACTAATTTTTTCGGCTAGACTTGGAGAAGAAGTAGTCATATCGACAAATACTTGTCCTTTTTTAGCGGTTGTAATAAGCCCATTTTCTCCTAAATAAACTTCTTCAACATCTTTAGGATAACCTACCATTGTGAATACGATATCTGTAAAGTTTGAAGCATCTTTAATCTCTTCAAGAAGAGTTGCTCCACGTTTTACTAAATTGTCAGTTTTACTTTTTGTTCTATTGTATACGAATAGTTCATGACCAGCATCCATAAGGTGACCAGCCATACTCTCTCCCATAACTCCAGTTCCAATCCATGCAATTTTCATATTGATGACCTCCGATAAATAATGTTCTTATAATAATTATAGCATAAAATGATGAAAACGCTATAATTTCTGTTTTTAACTTTGGATAAATAATTTAATATCATCGGATTTTAAAATATGGTATAATTACTAAGATAAGAAGATAACTAGGAGGATGATATGAATAAAAGTAAATTAAAAGAGTTTTTCTTGTGTACAAGACCACATAGTTATCCAGCATCGATTGCACCTGTATTATTTGGAGCAACTTATGCATTAGGATACGAGATTAAATTCTCAATTTTTAAATTTATATTGTTTTTATTAGCTTGTCTATTAATTCAAGCAGCCACTAATTTATTTAATGAATACTATGACTATAAACATGGCTTAGATAAGGTTGATTCTGAAGGGATTTCTGGTTCGATAGTGAAGGGTAACTTAAGTTCTAAAGAAGTTATGAATGGAGCTTTAGTATTATATGGTTTAGCATTTGTATTAGGATTAATTTTAACCTTAATGACTAGTTTTTATGTACTATTAGTTGGATTATTATGTATGATAGCTGGTTATTTATATACAGGTGGAAAATATCCAATAGCTTATTCACCATTTGGAGAAGTTGTTTCAGGTTTCTTTATGGGAACAATTATTATTGCTCTATCATTTTATTTCCAAACTGGCTATGTTAATACCGATATTATTGTAGTTTCATTACCCTTATTTATTATGATAGGAACTATCCTACTCGCGAATAATATACGTGACTTAGATAATGATAAAGAATCAGGAAGAAAAACTTATGCAATACTTGTCGGAAGAAATAATGCGATTAAAACTTTGGCAAACTGTTTTGTAGTAGTGTATTTGCTAAATATAGTATTCGCTGTTACAAAATATGTTTCATGGTATAATTTATTAGTATTAGTTACTATTCCACTAGCTATAAAAATAATTAAAGGTTTTAGTGCAAATAATCACAAAAAAACAATGGCTCCTTACATGGTTCTAACAGCTAAGTTAACGATTTTTGTAGGATTCATAATGTCGTTAGCGAATATATTGAAATATATAATGAATTAAAAAATATAAAAAGAGTCAACTTTTTTTGTTGACATCTTAAAGTAAAAGATATATAATAAATAATGTGTTTATGAGGTGATATTTAATGAAATGGTTAAGATCTTCGTTATTCAAAAATAATAGTGATACTTTTGTTTTTGAAGAAAATATAAATGTTAAAGTAGCACACTACGATAGCTCTTTAAAAGATATTAGAGACGTTGTTGTTAGTGGAAAATTAACTCGAGGTGGACAAGATAAAATCTATGCCAATCTATTAATTAAAGGAAACTTCGAAATGATTTCAGGAAAAACACTTAAAGAAGTGGTTGTTCCATTTGAAATTGAAGAGAGAGAAGAATACGTTGATAAGTCTGTATTTGCAGGCGAAGAGGTATTCGACGTTAATTTAATGGATATGTATATTGACTTAACACCTTTAGTAAATGAGCTTATAATTTTAAATATTCCAATAACTACTTCTGATGAAGAGGAGTTAGAGATGGTTTCTGGTAATGACTGGGAAGTGGTTTCTGAAGAGTCTTTAACTGATGTTAAAGAAAAGAAAGAATCACCATTTGCGGCTCTTAATGGATTATTTAAAGAACAATAAGAATTATTTAAAATAATTGGAGGAAATTAACTATGGCAGTTCCTTTTAGAAGAACATCAAAAACAGCTAAAAGAAAAAGAAGAACTCACAAAAAACTATCTGCACCATCAATTACTATCGATGCAACAACTGGTAACTACGTAATGGGTCACCGTGTTGATAGAAAAACTGGTATGTACAAAGGTAGACAAGTTCTAGACGTTAAATAATTTAAATATTACCGAACCCTAAGGAGGTGTCCTTAGGGTTTTTTATATTTAAAAGAAGATATCTTAGATTAGCGATGTATTGAGAAATAAGTAGAGGAAATTTAATAAATAAGTAAGTTTTGGACAAGAAACTCAATATATCTTTTAAATTTTTTTGATAAGATGTATAATAATAGTATAATATAATTTTCTAATTTGATAGAAATTTAAAAGGGGATTTTGATATGACTAAGTATGGAATTGTTGGATCAGGTTATTTCGGAGCAGACTTAGCTCGTTCATTAGAGAAAATAAAAGATGCGAAGGTAACTGCAGTTTTTGATCCGGAAAATGGAGAGAAAGTTTCTAAGGAACTAGAAGCAGAGAATTGTTCAACTTTAGAACAATTGGTAACAAGAGAAGATGTAGATTGTGTTATCGTCGCAACACCGAGTAATTTACATCGTGAGCCAGTATTATTAGCCGCTAAGAATGGTAAACATGTATTCTGTGAAAAACCAATCGCTTTATCTTATGAAGATTGTAAGGTTATGGTTGAAACTTGTCGAGAAAATAATGTGATTTTTATGGCAGGTCATATTATGAACTTTTTTAATGGAGTACGTCACGCAAAAGAATTGATTAAGCAAGGGAAAATAGGAGATGTAATATTTTGTCATGCAGCAAGAACAGGATGGGAAGAAAAACAAGAAACTGTTTCTTGGAAAAAAATCCGATCACAGTCTGGAGGACACTTATACCATCACATTCATGAACTTGATTGTATTCAATTTATTATGGATGGTCTACCCGAGCAAGTAACTATGATAGGTGGAAATGTATGTCATGTTGGTGAAAATTTTGGTGATGAAGATGATTTCTTAATAGTTAATTTGGAATTTTCTAATAAACGATACGCAATACTTGAATATGGGAATGCTTTTAGATGGGGTGAACACTACGTCCTTATAGAAGGTACGAAAGGAGCTATAAAATTAGATTTATATAATACTAAAGGTACTTTAAGAGTAGTAGGAGAAAAAGAGAGTTATTTCTTAATCCATGAATCAAAAGAAGAAGATGATGATAGAATGGCTATTTATACAGGTAGAGGAATGGACGGTGCAATAGCTTATGGAAATCCTAATGTACGTTGCCCACTTTGGTTACAAAGCTGTATAGATAAAGAAATGTTGTATTTGCATAATATTTTGAATGGAGAAAAAGTATCAAAAGAATATGAAAAACTATTAAATGGTGTCGCAGCTCTAGAGTCAATTGCGACTGCTGATGCATGCACATTGTCTTTAAAAGAAAATAGAAAAGTAAAGTTGAGAGAAATAGTAAAATAGAAACTAAGAGACCAATAATAACAAATACTCCAAGAGAAATTCTCTTGGAGTATTCAGATTGTTGACAAAACGACCAAAATATCAATGAACGCATTGATGTTTTGGTC
>NZ_CAUSAI010000060.1:0-7163 GCF_963529685.1 uncultured Gemella sp. | reverse complement strand
CTCTTGGCTCTCACCCGCATAGCGGGTGGTTTTTTGTTTCGGAGACTTCGCCTCCCCAACTGACTAAAGTCATTAATAAAAAAAGAGTAGAAATCAATCTACTCTTTTAGATGACGTCCCAGAAGGGATTCGAACCCCTGACCGACGGCTTAGAAGGCCGTTGCTCTATCCTGCTGAGCTACTGAGACATATTAAATACTACTTCTCCCTGAAGTACTTTAATAGTATATCAATTTTTCCATATTATGTCAATACTTTTTTGTAGATAAAAAAAATATTTGTCTAAAAGTTAATTCCCAGAGTAAATTCCAGTTTATATCTCCTTTGTAAAAAATTCTAAGCTGTTTAAAAATAGGTAAATTAAATATTCGTTACCATTTCGTTACATTTTATAGAAAAAGGAAAGCCGAAGTCTCTCAAACGGCTTTCCTATAAGCATTTTAAAAATTATCTTCTTAATCCTAGAGATTTAATTAATTCACGGTATCTTTGGATATCTTTTTTAATTAAGTAATCTAGTAAGTGACGACGACGGAAAACTTTTTTAAGTAATCCACGACGACCCGCGTGATCTTTTTTGTGAGTGTTTAAGTGCTCAGTTAAAGCATCGATTTCTGCAGTTAATACTGCGATTTGTACTTCTGGAGAACCAGTATCTGATTCGTGAGTACGGTATTGAGCGATAATTTCTTGTTTTCTTTCTTGACTAATTGCTGCCATTGCAATTTCCTCCATATAATTTTATTTTTGCGACCTTAATCCTAGTGTAGAACCTGGAGGGTTTCTATACCACGAATAAGGAACATAGTTATTTTACACCATTTTAAACTATAATTCAAGTTATAACTATAAAATATTGCCAAATTCTATATTTTTTTATCTTCACACGCTTTTTTATCTTTTTTTAGTTGTTCTTTTAAATGATCAAAACTCTCGAATTTTTGTTCATTTCTTAAAAATTCATAGAAATAGATCTCAATTTTTTCTCCATAAATGTCATCATCAAAATCCAATATATGTGTTTCAATAAATTTTTTATTTTGTTCATTTGAAACTGTTGGATTATAACCAATATTAGTTATTGATTTATAAATTTTGTCTCTCACCTTTATCTTAGTAATAAACACTCCATTTGTTTCAGGTAATAGATATTTTTCACTAAGTTGAAGATTTGCCGTTGGAAAATTAATAGTTCTACCCAATTGTCTACCCTTTACAACTAAACCATCGATAGAATAGTATCTTCCTGCATATTGTTTATATTTTATAAAATCTCCACTTTTTACAAATTCTTTCAACGATGTTGTCGATATCTTCTTTCCATCTATAAGCTGCTCTTCTTGAATATTTGCTTCTATCCCTTTTTCTTTGATTAATTCCGGTGTACCTAACCCTCTATTTCCGAATCTATAATCAAACCCACAAAATACTTTTTCTACATTAAGTTTTTTCAAAATTAACTCAATAAATTCTTCAGCCGATAGATTTTGTAAATGTTCATTAAATTCTAAATAATAAACCTCGTCTACACCTAATTCTTTTAAAAGCTCATTTTTTTTATTTATCGGTGTAAGAGATTCCTCACTAGTTTTACCAAAATATTCTTTTGGACTTTTATCTAAAGTTATAACTATTGACTTAAACTTCTCTCCAGCCGCCTTTACAGCTTCACCTATTATATTTTGATGAGCTTTATGTATTCCATCAAAAAAACCTAAAGCTGCTACTCTTTTACTTTCATCACTTTTTATTTCATCAAATTTCGAAATATTAAATATTTCCATCTTCATCTACCTACTCTATTATTTTTGGAAATGTTGTTTTTACAGATAATAACTCATCCTCTTTATCTTTAAGGTGATAAATTGCTATCGCCTCATTCTCATATGTAAAAACTATTCCATTCGTAAAATCATAATCCGGGAATTGATTTTTTCTAAATCTTAATCCGTTCATTACTTGTTGCGCTCTATACTTTGGTATTTCTACAAATTGATACTCTTCTAGAGCATATTCTTTTCTTAAAAGACTTTGTTCCAAATTTCCTTCTTGAACTTTTTGTTCAACTTCAGATAGTTTTAAACAATTTTCTAAAGTTATTTCACCGCTTCTAGTTCTTGTTAATCTACTCATCGTACTAGGTAAATTAAGTTTTTCTCCAATACTAGTTGCAATTGTTCTAACATATGTTCCTTTACCACAATCTATATCTATAGAAAAATAAAACTTATCATCTTTATAGTATTCACTATTTTCTATAAAAGTAATATCATATATAGTTACTTTTCTCGTTGGAATTTCTACATCAAATTGTCCTTTTCTAGCATATTCATAAAGTTTTCTTCCATTTACTTTAATAGCCGAATAAATCGGTGGTTTTTGTTCTATTTCACCAATCATAGACTGTAAAATATCTTCTATTTCTTCTACATTAATATTACTTACTTTACATTCCTCTACAATCTCTCCAGTAAGATCCTCAGTTGTTGTTTTCAAGCCTAGGCATACTTCAGCTCTGTAACTTTTTCCTAAATCCATAGCATAATCACTAACCTTAGTAGCACCGCCTAATAATAACAATAATACTCCATCAACCTCTGGATCTAATGTCCCTGAATGTCCTATTTTTCTCATTTGAAGGATCTTTCTTGCTTTAAATACTACATCGTGACTTGTAATTCCACGTTCTTTATATATTGGCAAAATACCCTCAAACATTATTTATTATCCTCTTTTTTCAAACACTCAGGACATAATCCGTAAACTTCAAACTTATGGCCATCAATTTGGTAACCTTTCAATTCATCAATCTCCAGATTATCACAAACATGTACATGGATAATCTTAGCCTTACCACATCCTAAACATATATGGTGATGATGGTGATGATCAGGTTCTAAACAACCTATTTTAAAATATTTTTCACCTTTAATTTCTGTTGTTTCTAATATTCCCAATTCTTCATATGTACTTAGATTTCTATATATTGTATCAAAACTAAGTCCAGGATACATCTTACCAACTGTTTCAGATACATACTTTGCATTAATATATCTATCTTCTTTTACTAATAGTTCTACCATAGCTTTTCTTTTATCTGTATATTTATATCCTTTTTCTTTTAACATCCTCATAATTCTATCAACTTTTTCTTCTGATGCAACCATAAGTAACCTCCTGCATTTACTATTTTTTAAAATCTACAAATGCCTTATTTCTCAACATTGCGATTTCATCTTTATAAGGGGCAATCTCTTTTTTCTCACCATACCATGGTGTCTCTAAAATTTTTGGTATATTAGTAAATTCCTCTAGGTGTATAATTCTATTTATCCCATCAAATCCAATTCCACCATATCCAATATTTTCATGGCGATCTTTATGCGCGCCTAATGTATTTTTACTATCATTAATATGTAAAACCTGAATTCTATCAAGACCTACTATTTTATCAAATTCCGTAAGTACTCCATCTAAATCATTAACTATATCATATCCACCTTCAAATACATGACAAGTATCAAAGGTAACAGTTAATTTCTCATTTAATGTAACTCCATCAATAATTTGAGCAATTTCATCAAATGTTCTTCCACATTCACTACCTTTTCCAGCCATTACTTCTAGAGCTATATTAGGTTTCATATCTTTTGTTAAAACTTCATTTAATCCTTTAACAATACTTGCTATACCTACATCAGTTCCCGCCTTAACGTGTGATCCTGGGTGTAGAACGATATTTTTAGCACCAATTCTTTCTGTTCTTTCTATCTCTAATCTTAAAAAATCAACAGCAAGTTGATAGATCTCTGGTTTTATAGTATTTGCTAAGTTAATAATATAGGGTGCATGTACTACAATATCACTTATATTTTTTTCTTTCATCAACTTATGAGCTTCTTCTATACGTAATTCCTCAATTGGTTTTCTTTTTGTATTTTGAGGAGCCCCTGTATAAATCATAAATGTATCACTATTATAACTAGCCGCTTCTTTTACAGAACCAAGCATCATTTCTTTTCCAGACATTGATACATGTGATCCTATTTTTAAGTTCTTCATTACTTACCTCTGTTTGCTCTATTAGTACGTTTAGCAAATTTTCTTCTTTCTTTTTGTTTAAGTTTATCCATTTTATATTTATATTTTTTCTTATATCCTGGTTTAACTTTCTTAGATACTTTAACTTTTGATTTTAATTTTTCCGTTAAATTATGATCAGCTACGATTTTCTTTCTACTTTGACGTTTGTTTCTATCTTTAGCTTCAACAAATTCACCATTTCTAATATCTTGATGATTAAATTCAATGCCACGTTTTTCTAAATCTTGTAATTTTTCTTCATCTTTATTGTTATAAATTGTAATACAGTCTCCACTTAATCCAGCACGACCAGTACGCCCCGCTCTGTGAATGAAGAAATCTAAATCATTCGGTATATTGAAGTTGATTACATGACTTACTCCTTCAATATCAATCCCACGACTCATTAAATCACTAGCTACAACATAAGTGAAATCAAGGTTATTAATTCTTCTTTGCATTTGCTTACGTTCACGCGGTGTTAAATCTCCGTGAAGTACACCTACATTTAATCCTTTAGAGATAAGGTAACTACTTACCTCTTCTACCTCAGTTTTCTTATTAGCAAAGATAAGTGCTAAATATGGATTAATAACTGTTGTTATTTCATGTAATTTTTCTAAACGTGAAGAACTCTTCTCAGGAATTAAGATATATTCAATTTTACCGAATTTTGCATTATCAACTTCGATATACTGTGCATTTTTTAGATATTTTTTTAAGAAGTGATTCATTTGTGTTGGTATCGTTGCTGAGAATACTAAAAATTGACAATTTTCAGCTGCCCTTTTAGAAATTTTATCAACATCTTCCATGAATCCTAAATCTATCATCATGTCACATTCATCGATTACAAGACTCTCTACTTCTTTAATTGCTAAAGCACTAGCTCTATCTAATTCTAATACACGTGTTGGTGTCCCAATAATAATGTGCGGGGCATTTGATACTCTTTCAATATCTCTATTTAAATCTTGTCCACCAATACATAATGTAATTTTAATATCTTCTTCAGAAAAACTAGCGATATGTACCGCCATATCATATAATTGTCTAGAAAGCTCCCTTGTTGGTGCTAAAATTATACTTTGTGTTTTTTTCTTAGTTACATCTAATTTACTAAAAATTGGTAGTAAGAAAGAATGACTTTTCCCACTTCCTGTTTGTGATTTTGCTACAATATTTTTCCCTTTTAATACTGGTGAGAATACTCTCTCTTGAATTTTTGTTGGATTATCAAATCCTAAATCTATTACTGCCTTATTTACAAATTCATTAAATTTATATTGTTCAAATGACTTTGGTAACATTAAAAATCTCCTCTATAATTTTTTATATTATTATTCTATAGACTCTTTCTATATAGTCCACAATCTTCTGCGTGAGCATATCTAAACCAATAATTCTTGCTACACGCCATAATAAACCATCTTTTATTATACTATAAATACGTGGAATTAGCTAGGGGATGACCCAAAAGTCCTAAAATTTAACAAAGTTCATATAAGAACTCATAGACTCAGTGGTTTATTGATATCTAAATTCACTTTATAAAAACTTTTTAGATATCTAATAAACTGTGCGGGAGAACTCTACAAAATCTTATTTCTTAAGAAATCACGATTTTTGAGTCACTCCCTATACGTTAACTGCAACTATTTCCATAACTTTTTCCGAAAAAAATAATCCAGAAGACATATTACACTCTCCTGAATTACTTCACATCATTATTTTACAATCTCTATTCCTGAACTTGTTCCTAATCTTTCTGCTCCTAAGTCGACATATTTTTGAGCAGTTTCCTTATCTCTAACTCCACCACTTGCCTTAACTTTGGCATTGTCGCCTACAACAGACTTCATCAATTTTACATCCTCATATGTTGCTCCACCAGTTCCAAAACCAGTTGAAGTTTTTACGAAATCTGCTTTAGCTGCTAATGATAATTCACATGCTTTAACTTTCTCTTCATCAGTTAAATAACAAGTTTCGATAATTACTTTTAATACATTATCTCCTATAGCCTCTTTGATTTGACGAATTTCATTTTCAACAAATTCAAATTCACCATCTTTTAATTTAGCAATATTTATAACCATATCGATTTCGCCAGCACCATTTTCTACAGCTTCTTTTGCTTCAAAAACTTTTGCTGCAGTAGTCATTGCACCTAATGGAAATCCTACAACAGCCGCAACCTTCACATCTGTTCCTTGCAAAAGATGTTTAGCATCTGCGACATAACATCCATTAACACAAACACTATAAAATTCATGCTCTATTGCTTCCTCGCAAAGTTTTTGTACATCAGCACTACTTGCCGTTGCTTTTAAAATTGTATGATCGATATATTTATTTAATCCCATTTTTTACCTCTATTCTATAACTTCTAGTATATTTTTTATATTTTCTATTTTTTCATTTCCAATAATGTAGGCATCTAATACCATAACTTTACTTGATTGAACATTTTTTTCATCGTTAAAGTAGATTTCAGCAATAACGTCACCTTTTTTTACCTTATCTCCGACTTTTTTCTTAAGTTCAATTCCTACAGCGTGATCAACTTCATCTTCTTTTGTTGCACGCCCAGCACCGATTACCATAGCTGCTTTGCCGATTTCTTCAGCTTTAATTTTCGTTACATACCCTTCTTCTTCTGAGAATACTTCTAGGACTGATTTAGGCGTTGGTAGTAATTCATAATTATTAACTACTTCTCCATCTCCACCACTTAATTCAATGAATTCTCTTAATAATTCTAAAGCACGTCCATTGGCAATCACTTCGTCTATTTTTTTAGCTGCTTCTTCAAATGTCTTAACTTCACCTTTATGTTTTAAAGCTAAATAGACAATTTCGTAAACAACTTCTTTTAGGTCACTTGACCAATTCCCTTTTAAAGCCTCTATTCCTTCGATAATTTCATTAGCATTACCAATATTATATCCTAATGGTTCTTCCATATTAGTCAGAACGGCTATTGTTTTTCTACCTACACTATTTCCAATTTCAACCATTCTACGAGACAATTCTCTTGCATCTTCTATAGTTTTCATGAAAGCACCGTCACCGACTTT
>NZ_CAUSAI010000059.1:0-7297 GCF_963529685.1 uncultured Gemella sp. | reverse complement strand
ATAAAAAATACCCCTTTCACTGGTTTGTCCAGTAAAAGGGGTACATATCAAAATCACGATTTTTGAGTCACTCCCTTTGTGATGTTAGTTATTATTTTTTCGTTTTAACAAGGCAGTTAAAGCTAGAAGTGAAAATCCAAGAGCAGTTAAGAAATTATTAGTTTGTGCTCCAGTTTTAGGTAGTGTTTTTGGAGAGCTTAATGGAGTTGATTTAGCTCCTCTTGTCTCTATAATTGTGAATTTTTTCTCTTCTTGTACTGCTGAACTATTGATATCTTTTTCACTCGAAGCTAGTGCTGTTTTTATTTTTGTTATAAGAGCAAATTTACTGAAATGATTTACTGTAAAGCTTAGGCTATTTTCTGTAACATGTGAAGGAACTAGCTCAATTGTATTGTCATTCTTAATGTGATAGACTAGTATATCTTTGTTCTTTTCATTTTGTAGCAAGGCAATATGTACAGTTCTAGGAACATTAAGTTTAATTTCTTCGTTATTTTTTTGTAATTCTAAATCAATGACTCTAACAGATGTTATTTCATCCTTATTTTTAATGATATTATTTTTATCTGCTACAATTTTATTTTTTAAATCTTCTAAGTTTATTGTCTTAGTGATATCTTTAGCTTTAAACTCTAGATCTTTCGCATCGTTATTACCAAATTCAACGCTAATACTTTTGTCGTTAGACTTAATAGTAATAGTTGTTGTGTTATTATTAATATTTAAGTGTGGTAATTCTAATATTGTCGGGGTATTTTTAGTTGTGTTGTATTCTATAATGTTGCCCTGGTTATCAATATTTATCTTGTTACTATTATCTGAAAGCCCATCTACTTTACCAGAGAAAGGTTTAGTATTATCAGATACAAAAGTTTCACTAGGAATATTGAACTCAGAAACATTACCATCTTTATCAACAACTATTTTATTCCCATTTTCTGAAAGTCCATCTACTTTACCAGTGAAAGGTTTAATAGTATCCGACACAGGAGCTTCATTAGGAGTGTTGAACTCAGAAACATTCCCATCTTTATTAACAACTACTTTATTCCCATTTTCTGAGAGTCCATCTACTTTGCCAGTGAAAGGTTTAATAGTATCCGACACAGGAGCTTCATTAGGAATATTGAACTCAGAAACATTCCCATCTTTATCAACAACTATTTTATTCCCATTTTCTGAAAGTCCATCTACTTTACTAGTGAAAGGTTTAATAGTATCCGACATAGGAGCTTCACTAGGGGTATTGAACTCAGAAACATTCCCATCTTTATCAACAAGTACTTTGTTGCCATTATCAGAAAGTCCTTCGATACTAGCAGTGTAAGGTGTAAGAGCATCCGTAATAGGAGCTTCAGAAGGTGTAGAATACTGGTATTTAGTTCCGTATTCGTTTTCTCTTACTTTGTTCCCATCTTCGGCAATAACAGTGTTTCTTACGTTAGGATGTAATATGAACTGATTATTATCTTGGAATAATTGTCCCATTTCAAGAAGTATTTTTTCTGAATTATTTTTTGCTGCTAACATAACTCCAAGAGGAAGATTACTTTCACTCTTGTAAACAGGTAAAGAAATAGCAGGGTTTCCTGTTAAGTTGAATAACCATGTAAACGGCGTTCTTCTCATCATAGGTTCCCATTGTTTTACAAGTAGGTCAAATCTCTCTTTTGGATTTTTTATCTCGTTAATATTATAAAGTTTTTCTTCAACTTCTGGATCTACATAAGGATCTACTTTTTTATCATTCGATGGAGCAGTAACAGCATTTGTTGCCATCAAGAATAAATCATATTTTCCATAAAATTCATTCATCTTATTGATATATTCAGACGCAGGTCTAGCAGAAGAAATGTCAGTGTTAGCATTTTTACCTTTGGCTATTGATGTACCTAATGCATAAGTAGCAGGATCTAAATCACGTTTGTTTTCATCTGTAATACCTTTAACCGCGGAAGTATATGAAATATGTCCTACAGATTGCATAGTATATGTTCTAATTCCTTCGTAACCATCGATAGGAAACTCAGTGATTTCTTCAACTGTGAAACCTTGACTTCTAAGAAATTCAACAGCTTTAAGTACGGCTTTTTTTCCATCTTCACTTAATTCTACATCTTTCAATGGAGTTTTAAGAGTGTAAGCTATTTTTAAAGTTTTTAGATCTGTAGGAACTTCTACTAATGTTTTAGGTTTATTGATTTTAGTTTTATCGAAATACTCTTTAGCATCTTCAATAGTTTTTACAAGTGGGAACTTGGCTCCTTGTCCTGTTGGTTTTAGTCCGATTAATCCTGTCCACGAAGCAGGGATTCGAATAGAACCACCAATATCACTACCGCTAGCAATTGATACCATACCACTTGCTACAGCACCAGCGCTACCACCAGAAGAACCTCCAGTATTTCGACTAGGATCCCAAGGATTTCCTGCTGGACCAAATAATTTAGAATCCGTGATATTTCTAGTACCTAATTCAGGATAGTTAGTTTGACCAAGAATAACAAAACCAAGTTTTTCAAATTCTTTTGCTACTCCTCCACTAGATTTAGATACTTTCCCTCTATTAAAAATAACCCCACTAGAAGCATCACCGTCCTTTAATGCATCTAATCCTTTAATCAATGTTGGAACTCCTAAGAATGGTTGTGATGCCCAATCTACTGGATTAGCAGCAAGAGAACCAGCTTTGATTCTATCGTCTATTTCTTTCGCCGCTTTGTATGCTTCCTCTACGATAGCGTTAGGGATTTTTCCATTTTCAGTTGTTAGAACAGCGTTCAATTTAGGATTTTCTTCAGATATAACTTTGTAAGCTAAATCAACTAATTCTGTACTCGTTACTTTTTTCTCACGAATTAGTTGGGCAAGTTCTAAAGCACTCTTTTGTTTATATTCAGCTACTGTGAAAGGAATTGATGGTTTAGAAGAAGCACTATCTTCTAATTTATCAGAAGAAGCTTCACCATTATTATTTGACGCATTAGGTTTTACGTCTATAGTTGATGATTCTGTAGTAGTATTTGAATTTTGATTTTCAGTTGTTAAATTCGTATTATTTACTGTATTATTAACAGGAGCAGACACTGTATTACTGTTTTCGCTAGCCTGAGCTTGGTTGTCGTTTGTTAAGATAGGAAGTAGTGTAGTAGCTGCAAATGCCGGTATAAGAACATATTTTAAATTTTTCTTTTTCATCCTTGACTCCTAATTTAATGAATAATAAATAAGCTGTTATATGCTTTGCTACTTAATTATACCTTTATATTTATTTTCAATCAAGAAATATAATCTTAAAGAAAAATAAAACAAGTGACTTAATATGTTTAACTAAATAAATTAAGCCACTTGTCTAATATTATTTTATAAAATTAGTATCCTTTTAAGGCGTTCATACGAGCCTCAGATTGCTCTTTAGCATCTTTTTTCTCACCTTTGTATACTGCAGATTCCCATGATCCGTACATAGGGTTAGGGAAAATGATGAATTTATCACCAAACTCAGCTTTTAATTGTTCAAACATTTTATCTCTATCAGATTCTGATTTAGTAGAAAATTCAGCGAAGTCAACTAAGTTATCCCCAAATAACATTACAAGATTTGTATGTTTAATAACTTCTTGACGACGTCCTTCTTTAGACTTATCACCTTCTTTTTTGAACATTAGGTGATCTCTTCCTTGAACAGGCAATCCTTGTGCTTCAAGGTTTTTAATAGTTGCATCTACTTGAGCGTCTGTTCTATCTGAGATGTAGTAAATTTGAACTTTGTTTTTATCAGCAAATTGTAAGAATTCTTTTGCTCCAGCTACTGGTGTAGCTTCAGCTTTTTGAACCCACTCATCCCATAATTTAGGATTAAATGCAGTACCATCTTTAACCATTTTCACTTGGAATGGAATATTATTTAATACTGTTTCATCGATATCTAATACGATAGAGTATGGTTTATTAGTAGGTTGCTTTAATAATTCTTTTAATTTATTAGTTGCAATATTATAACCTTGTTGGTATAATGCATCTACTTCAGCAGCATTTTGATACCATAAAGCTCCCATAGTATTTTCTCTAGATCTAAGTTGATCATAAGTAAGAGTTATTTTATTATCTCCACTCTTATTTTCTTCTTTTTTTTCTTCAGTTTTTTGAGCACATCCTGTCGCAAGAACAACAGTAGCTAAAACTGATGATACGGTCATAACAAATTTTTTGTTTTTCATAATAATTTAAGCTCCTTTTATTGTCTACGATATAAGTATAAAATATATTTTAAAAAAATTCAATATGAAATTATCTTATTAGAATTTAGAAAATAAATATTTTAATAAATTCTTTCAATCCTAGTTAAGTAAATGGTTTAAAAAATGATAAGAAAATAAAATTTATATTATTATTTATTGTAAAAAAATAATGAGGAATTCGATAAAAAGTAATCAAGATTAGTCCCCGGGTTATCCTCCTAAAAGTTAGATCTACCTTGTGGGAGTTTAGGTTATCTATAGAAAATAACTCTAGGTGAAAATTCTAGAAAAATGGAATCAGGCAGATGTCTACATAGAGTGGATGAAATCCTAAATATTTAATAGAAACTGTTCACAAACTCCCTTAATATGTTTGTGTAGTCTGTATGCACTAGCAAGTGATATTCCTAAAGCAATAGCTGTCTTTTTAACATTCAATGTCTTTGTATATTTCTCAAAAAATTCCCATTCAGAAAGATTTAATGTGTCTTTTAGATAATTTATAAGTTCGATATATAAGAAATCATAATCATTGCAAACCACATCAGAATTATTTTCGAATATATCTAAAGGAATACTCTCGTGTCTGTTTCTTCTACGAATTTCATCGATGAGTTTTCTCTTAATAGTTACAAAAGCAAATCTATCAAAATCGGAAGGGTCTATCCCACCATCTTGTAAGATAAGGAAACTAACAAGAAGCCCCTCCATCCCATAACCATAAAACTCATCATGCAATTTCTGTGGAATATTTACTTTATATAGTGCTCTTTTAATAAGAAATTTTTTAACCTCTAATAATTCGTAAAATCTTTGAGTGTCATCTTCGTTTAATTCTATAAAACTTTTCATTATAATTGTCCTCCTCTAGCTCCTCTCTATGTAGAACATCTCCTAATAAGGACGAATCATGTAATTATAAATGTGAAAACTAAAATAAATATAGTAAATAGAAATATGAAAATAATAGGTGATTTAGCAGACTCCCACTCTTACAAAAGATTAAAAATCCCCTCATTATTATAAGTGAAAAAAATAGCCTTTTGTCACAAAAAACTAAAAAATTTATCTAGTTATATTGTCAAAAAAATCCTCTTCATATTCTTTTAACAAAATAGCTAATTTTTTCAGTAGTATTTCTTGGTGACGCTTGACTTTTGTAGGATGATTAAGGTTATTCTGCATAGCTCCTCGTAAAGATGAATTGTTTACATACAGCTTATACAGGAGTAATTGATCATCTATAGAAAGAGTAGCTAAAGCATCATAAAGTGCATTATACAAATGTTCTTTGATAATCGTTTCTGTAAATAATGCAGAATAATCCTTAATTCGACTCTCCCCAGTGTTGTTTTCGGAAGAATAGTTCTCATAATAAATTAATCCACTTTCCTTAAGCTTTTTAGCGGCATAATTAGTGCGATTTTGAATTGAATTTATCTGAGAATATATCTCCCTACTAACAGGAACTTTTATATTGTTTTTTATTTTAAAGTAATACATACGTTTACTCCTCCCATTTTTATCTGTAAGAGAGGGAGAGAGGGGAATATAGATTATACATAGTTTAAGGAAATCTGTAAAGAGATAAAATCACTAAGTGAATTTATTTAAAACATAAAATTGTTAATAAAAACTCTAAAAGGCTATAGATTTCAATATCAATTAATTAATAAAGTAAATATTTTTTTATTAACATACTTTATTTTAACTAAGAAGAATAGTTAAAAAAAGTTGAAACAAAAAAAAAAAAAAAACTTGTAGGGGCGCGGTTTTTATATGAATTATATATAAAAATCAATTATTTTCATATCATAATTAGTTTATAAATTATTATTATATTTAACTGTGAAAATAAGTTACATTTAAAGTTGATTTAAGCTAGATGTTGTATTATAATTAAAGTGTTTACAAGTTTTTATTTACTAGATTGTTAACAACAAAAATATAAATTATATTAAATATTAAGAAAAATTATGAAAAAGGAGTAATGATATTTATGAGATATCAATATAAAAATGGTGAAAAACTAACGCGTTTTTCAATAAGAAAATATCATTTTGGTGCTGCCAGTGTAGCTGTTGCATCCCTGATTTTCTTTGGAGGAGTCTCTGCTAAAGCAGAAAATATTCCAACATCAGAAAATGCACAAGCTAGTGGTAAATCAGCAGATGGTTCATCTAGTGGCGACAAAAATTCAAAACTAGATGATAAGTCTACATCAAGTACAAATAAGTCGGCTATTATAGAAAAAACATCTGATGTTGTTGCTACTGTAAAAGTGGACAAAGCAGAATTAAAAAAATTAACAATTAGCTTAGATACACTATTTAGAACTACAGAAAAAGATAAAATAGCTAGTATCTATGATGAAGTAAGTCAAAGTATATCTGAAGCGAAATTAGTATTAGATAAAGATACTGCTAGTGCAGAAGAAGTTAATGCTCAGGTAGCGAAACTAACAGAAATTACAAAAAAACTTAAAGAAACTGTTGTGAAAGCAGACAAGACTACTGAAAAGGCTCAGGAAGAAGGTCGTCAAGTAGACGAGAAAAAAACAGTAGATAATAAGGCGAATACTTCAGAAAAAATAGATAAAAATTCAGAACCTAGCACTTCTGAAAAGAAAGAGTCTGAGAATAAAAAGTCAACAGCTCCTGATAAAGGGAAGCTTGAAACTCTTGCGAAGAATTTAGACGTATATCTAAAATCTGCAAGTGAAATCACTAGACCTGAAACAAAAGAGTTGTTAAAAGGTGTAGAAGAAACAGTTCTTGCTGTTAAGAAAGGATTAGAAAATCCACAATTAACTGCTTCAGAAATAGAAGAATTAGTAAAACAAGGAAAAGAAGCGGAGAAAAAACTTGCCTTAGCAGTATCTCGTGAACATTCAGGGAAGCGTGATACTAGAAATGGTATAAATATACGCCCAGAATCATATTTTAGAGCAAGCTACTATAGAGCTGCTGACGGTAAAGTTTATGATAGTCGTGGTGATGAGCGTTTAACTGAAGCAACTGTTGGATATATTACAAAAGCAAATGATGGTTCGG
>NZ_CAUSAI010000058.1:0-7942 GCF_963529685.1 uncultured Gemella sp. | reverse complement strand
CTCATTAAAATAGGCTGTTGACTCATGCAGTTTCTGCATTTGTCAACAGCCTGAATACTCCAAGAGAAATTCTCTTGGAGTATTGTTTTATAATATTAATCTAAGTATCCTAATTTTTTAATTAGTTCTGCAGTTAATACAGCTCCACCAGCGGCACCACGTAATGTGTTGTGAGAAAGTCCTACGAATTTGTAGTCAAATAGGTTATCTTCACGAAGACGACCTACAGTTATTTGCATACCTTTTTCGTTATCACGATCTAGTACAGGTTGTGGACGATCGTTTTCTTCATAATATTTAATGAACGGAGTTGGTGCTAGTGGTAAGTCATGTTTAGCAATTTCAGGAACATGATTTTTAATTTTTTCAACTAAAGTTTCTAGTCCAGGGTTATTTTCTAAGTTGAATGATACACAAGCAAGGTGTCCATCAAGAACTGGAACACGAATACATTGTGCTGATAGTTTCATTGAGTTATCTGGAACGATTTTTCCATCAACTACTTTACCAAAGATTTTAAGTGGTTCTTTTTCACTTTTCTCTTCTTCTCCTCCAATGTAAGGAATGATGTTTTCAATCATTTCAGGCCACTCATTGAAAGTTTTCCCGCTTCCAGAGATAGCTTGATAAGTACAGATAGATGCTTCTTTAACACCGTACTCTTTAATAGCTTCAAAGATAGGTACATAGCTTTGAATTGAACAGTTAGGTTTTGTAACGATAAATCCTTTTTTAGTTCCAAGGCGTTCTCTTTGTGCTGGAAGAACATCTAGGTGAGCAGAGTTAATCTCTGGAATAATCATTGGTACATCATCTTTGTTACGGTTAGCTGAGTTGTTAGATACAACAACAACTTCACGTTTAGCATAGTCTTCTTCAAGTTTGATTAATGCTTCTTTATCAAGGTTGATTGCACAAAATACCATATCAATTCCCTCAGAAACTTCATCAATTTTATATAAGTCTTCAACAACTAACTCTTTAGTATATTCAGGAAGTGCTTGGTCTAGTTTCCAACGGCTTTCCATAAGTTCTCCATATTTTTTACCAGCAGAACGAGGTGATGCTGCTAATTTAACTACGTCAAAGTATGGGTGATTTTCTAATAATACTAATAGGCGTTGACCTACCATTCCTGTTGCCCCAAGTACGGCTACTCTTGATTTTTGCATAATAAATTTCTCCTTTATTTATATAAAAATTATTTCAAAATGAACTTCCTCTCTGCAATAAAAGAAGAAGTTCGAAAATTGTTAACATATTAATTTAGAACTACTGTTCCTTCTTTATCAACTTTTAGTAAGATTGCTTGCCAATTGTATTTTAATTTAGCAAGTTCAGTTTTTATTTTTTCTATATTGTTAGTATCGCTAACTATATTCATAAGTGTAGAACCGCTTCCAGAAATGAAAAATGCAGAACTATCAATCTTCTCGCAGATTTCTCTTACTTCATGATATTCATGTATTATTTTTTTTCTATATGGTTCGTGGATTTTGTCTCCCATAACCTTATTAAGAAGTTCTAAGTCATAAGTTTCAAATGCTTTAATAACTGATCCAATACGCGACATTGAATAGATTGCATCTTGTAGGTTAATTTCTTTTGGCATTACCTTTCTAGCTTCTTCAGTAGAAGTTTCGAAGTTTGGAATTAAAGCCAAGAAGTTAAATCTTTCATCAACCTCATATCTCACAGTTACCGCTTCTTTACTGTCGGTAGTACAAGATGAGCTTAGACTGCCGAAAATAGCAGGTGAAACATTGTCAGGATGTCCTTCGATTTCGTTAGCTAGTGTAAAGATTTCTGGTTTATCAATAGGTGTATCAGTTAATAAGTATGCACCATAAATTCCAGCAACTACACATGTAGAGCTACTACCTAAACCACGGCTAATTGGTACATCATTTTCGATAGATATTCTAACACCAGAAATTTTCTTGTTTAATTTTTTTAGTGTAGTCAGTAATGTTTGATAAACTAGATTGTTTTCATTTGAGAAACGTTCTTCAAATCCGACGAATTCAAGCCCGCTGTCTAACTTCTCGAATTTGAATGTAGTGTAGAGTGTTAATGCAACACCAAGGCTGTCAAATCCACATCCAACATTAGCAGAAGTTGCAGGTACACGAACACTCACCATTATAAATCACCTAGTTTCTCTAAGATGTATTTTTTCATGTCTTCTTTATTAATTACATCTTTATGTCTAATTTCTTTTTTATCAAGATCTCTTAAATTTTCAGGAATAACTACCTTAGTTTGCTCGTAAAGTTTATTCATAAGAGTAAATTCGTCTTCACCTTGTGTTTTGAATAGAGAAGAGTAGACACTTTCTGTGAATTTATAAGGGGATGCTGTTGATAATACGATACTAGTATGCTCACTATCTAAATTATCCAGAAGAACTTTATAAGCTACTGCAGTGTGTGTATCTAATAGGTAGTTATCTTTTTCGTAGATAGATTTAATAGTTTCTTTAGTTTGTTCATCATCAGCAAATCCAGCTAGGAACTTATCTTTAATCTTAGCAAGTACTTCACCTGTAACTTCGAAGCGACCAGTTTCTTTTAAGTCTTTCATAAGCTTAGCGATATATGCATTGTCACAATCACTAATGTAGTAAAGTAGACGCTCTAAATTACTAGAAATTAGAATATCCATACTTGGTGATACTGTTTTTAAGAAGTCTCTATTTTTATCATACACACCAGTTGTTAAGAAATCATAAAGTACATTATTGTTATTGCTTGCACAGATTAGTTTGTTTACTGGTAATCCAATTTGCTCAGCGTAGTAACCAGCAAGAATATTACCAAAATTACCTGTAGGTACAACAAAGTTAACTTTATCATTTAATTTAATTTTGTTTGCATTTACTAAGTCTAGGTATGAAACAACGTAGTAAACTACTTGTGGGATAAGACGTCCGATATTTATTGAGTTTGCACTTGATAACTTAATATTTTTAGAAAGTAATTCTTTTTTGAATTTTTCATCAACAAATAGTTCTTTAATTCCACTTTGAGCATCATCAAAGTTTCCGTGAATTGCACAAACTTTTGTATTCTTACCTTCTTGAGTTTGCATTTGTGTTTTTTGTACTGTACTCACACCATCATTTGGATAAAATACCATTATCTTAGTTCTATCCACATCTTTAAAACCTTCTAAGGCGGCTTTACCAGTATCCCCACTGGTTGCAGTTAAAATAAGAATATCATTTTTATCTTCTACTTTAGTAAGTGCAGTTTTTGTAAGTTGTGGAAGAAGTGATAGCCCCACATCTTTAAATGCACTAGTAGGTCCGTTAAACAGTTCAAGGACATGACTATCCTTTAATTCTACAAGAGGAGTAATATTTTCATGAGAGAATTTACCTCTGTATGCTTCTTCAACACATTTTTTAATTTCTTCATTACTAAAATCAACAAAAAGTCGTAGCACTGTTTCAGCTACTTCATAATAATTTTTTCCTTTTAAATTTTCTAAATCTAATTTATTTTTTCCTAAATCTCTTAAAACGAAAAGTCCACCTTCTTCACTTAAACCTTGAAGAATAGCTTCACTAGGATTTAATTTTCTATTAATATCTCTTGTACTTTCGTAAATCATTCAAAATCTCCTTGCTTTATCGTTGTATATATGATACAATGTTCTCTATAAAAATACAAGTGTTTTTTCAAAAAGAACTAGATTGATTTATATAATATTAATTTTACACCAAAAATGATTATAAAAACAGTCAAAAATACAAAAAAGTTGAAATTTTTTGAAAATTATCAATATCAATTAATTGACATAGGAGAAATACTTGTTAAACTTTTAATTAGAAAATAAAATGATTTAAGGAGACAATTAATATTATGAAGATTGCTATTTTGGGATATGGGACTGTAGGAAGCGGCGTATATGATATTATAACAAATGGTAAGCCGCAAGAACTAAAGAAAATAGAAGTAAAACGTGTTTTTGCGAGAAGTCGTGACAAAATGCCTTTAGCTACAGATGATATTAATGAAATCATTAATGACGGAGAAATCTTAGTAGTTGTTGAATGTCTTGGAGGAATAAATCCTGCTTATGAATTTATTAAAAAATCCCTAGAAAATAAAAAACATGTTGTTACAGCGAATAAAGCTGTGGCAGCTAAATATTTAGATGAGTTTGTTGAATTAGCTGAAAAAAATGGAGTTAAGTTTATTTTTGAAGCTAGTGTGGGTGGTGGAATCCCTTGGCTTGTAAACTTAGAAAGAACTAGACGTGTTGATGAAGTAAAACGCGTTTATGGTATATTTAATGGAACGAGTAATTTTATTCTTGATAATATGTATAGAAATAATGAAGAATTTGAATCTACATTAAAAACTGCACAAGATCTAGGTTATGCTGAAGCAGACCCTAGTGCTGATGTTGATGGTGGGGATGTAGTTAATAAAATTATTTTAAGTAATGCACTTGCATTTGATATTCATGTTGATCCAGACTTCCCTACATACTCTATGAGAAACATTACAAAAAATGATATTGACTATTTAAAACAATATGATTTAGCTGTTAAGTATATAGGAGAGACTAATGTAGTAGATGGAAAATATGAGACTTCAGTAATGCTTTCTATTTTTGGAAAAGAATCTCAAGAAGCGGCAGTCCCTTTAAATAATAACATCATTACCTTAGATGGATCATTTATTGGTGAACTTAAATTTTATGGTCAAGGAGCTGGGAAACTACCTACAGGAAATGCTATTGTTCAAGATATTGTAGATATTAGCGAAGGCGCTTCTCGAGTTGATGTAGTAATAAATAATAACTTAACATATACTGAAGAATTAACTAGAAGAAACTATTTAGTAAGATCATCGGTTAAGTTAACTGGAAATTTAATAGAAAGTATAGAAGAATATAAAGGGAATTTCTATATTAAAACAAAAGAAATTTCATTAAAACAATTGTCGAGATTAGTAAATGATGTAAAAGAACAAGATAGTAAGTACGTTGTAGCTAAATTTCATAAATAGAATCGATAAAATTAATTATTAAAAATAAATTTTAGATTTTTCAGAAAATTTATTGATTTTTTTGTGGATAGTTATATAATATATATAGATAGAAAATACAAAAAATGATTAGAAAAAGGAGTTAAGATGGTTAGAGTAGCAAAATTTGGAGGAAGCTCGGTAGCGAGTGCAGAACAATTTAAAAAAGTTAAAAATATTGTAGAGCTTGACGATGCACGTCGTTTTGTTGTAGTTAGTGCTGTAGGGAAAGCGAATAAAGAAGATAATAAGGTAACAGATTTACTTTATTTATGCTATGCGCACACTAAATACAATATTAACTTTGACAATATCTTTAAAATGATTGAAGATAAATTTGTTGCTATAAAAAATGAGTTAAACTTAAAATTTGATATCGAAGGAGAACTTGCTAAATTAAAAGCAGAGATTAGTAAAGGAATAGATGAGGAATATTTAGTAAGCCGTGGAGAATATTTAACAGCTTTATTAATGGCTGAGTATTTAGGATATCATTTTGTAGATGCTAAAGATTTAATTTTCTACAATTATCAAGGTGAAATTGATTTTGAAAGAACTCAAGCTACTTTTGATGAGGTAGTAAAAGAATATGATCGCCTTCTTATTCCAGGATTTTACGGAAGTCGTCCAAATGGTGAGATAAAAATTATGACGCGTGGAGGGGGAGATGTTAGTGGAGCGATAGTTGCAAACATTGCTAATGCTAGTGTTTATGAAAACTGGACAGACGTTTCAGGTATCTTAATGGCAGATCCTCGTATTATTGAAAATCCACATGAAATTAAAGTAATTAGTTATACAGAACTTCGTGAACTTTCATATATGGGAGCTAGTGTTCTGCATGAAGAGGCAATTTTCCCAGTTCGTGATAAAGATATTCCAATTCAAATTCGTAATACAAATGATCCAACAGCAGAAGGAACTATTATCTCAGATAATAAACATCTTGATGAAAAACAAATGGTTACAGGTATTGCAGGGAAAAAAGATTTCTCAATTATTACGATTAAGAAACGTCATATGGCTAATGAGGTTGGTTTAATAGGTAAGGCACTGAAAATTTTTGAAGACTTTAATGTTAGTATTGAACATATTCCAAGTGGAATTGATTCGTTCTCTGTAGTTGTTGAAACAATGAACGTGAGACCATTTATTCACGAATTAGTAGCAAAAGTAAAAACAGTTCTTGGAGCTGATGAAGTGAATGTAACTCATGAGGTTGCTCTTATTGCAACAGTTGGAGAAAAAATGAAGAATACGAAAGGTTTATCAGGAAGATTATTCAAAGCTTTAGGGGAAGCTGGAGTAAATATTGCATTAATTTCACAAACAAATGATGAAATTAATATAATTGTAGGTGTTCATAATAATGATTATGAAAAAACTATAAACACAATTTACAACGAGTTCAAATAAAGTCAAAACTTCCCGACTGTTTAGGTTGGGAAGTTGTTTCTATAATTGGTAATTACTATTTAGAGGTGAGTTATGAAAATTTTACAGATTATGTGTCATCCAGACTATGATGGAAAACAACGTATTTCTAATATCTTAGCTAAAGTTGGTGAAGATAAATTAAGAGAAGAAGGTTACAAAAACATAGAAGAGCTTAATTTATATGACCCAAGTTTACATATTCCAGTAATGGACAAGTTTATGTTTAATTACGAAGGAGTTCAATTAACTGATAAAGAGAAAACAGATAAAAAAAGACAAAAAGAGCTTTTGATTCAATGGAAAAACTCGGAAGCAGTGTTTATTTACATGCCACTTCATAATTTTAATGTAGTGTCAAAATTTAAAGATTACATAGATAATATTGTAATTGTAAATGAGACATTTAAATGTGAAGAAGAATCGTTAGTAGGTTTAGATAAATCTAATAAGCAGATAACGTTTGTTATAACTAGTGGGGGAGAATTTGATAAGCATATCCAATATGTTAATCTAGATTTTGCAGTTCAATATGTTAGGGGAATATTTAGTGTATTAGGAATAGATAAAATTAAAGTTTTACGAGTAGAAGGTTTAGATCTTGTTTTTAATAATAAAGAGAAAATAGTAGAAAAAGCAATAGAAGATTTAAAAGAGTGGATAGAAGAATTTTCTAAAAGAAATAAAGTGTAAAATTAAGAAGGAAATTGGACGCTATTAATTTAGTGTGCTAGTTTCCTTCTTATCATTATTTAATATCAAATTCAAGTTGTTTTTCTTTAGAGCGAAGAATTTTAAATTGTCCGTTAGTAAGATTTGCTATCCAACTTTCAAAGTTTTCGAAGTCTTCTTGCATAACATAAATTGTATAAACGATCTTATCGGTATACTCTAGATTATTCACGATAAAATTAGTTTTTCCGATTTCATATTCTATTTTTCCATTTAGACTATAATCAAGTTCTAATCTAACTTCAAAAGCATCTTTTCTTTCTACTAATGTTGCATTTTTTAACGCATTAATAACTCCACCACCGTATGCACGAACTAAACCACCAGTTCCTAGCTTAGTCCCACCGAAATAACGTATTACGGTAGCACAGACATTTTTTATTTCGTTTTTTACTAGTACGTCTAACATCGGAGCACCAGCAGTTCCACTAGGTTCACCATCATCGTTAGCACGAGTTATTTCGTTGTTATCTCCAACAACATAACATGAGCAAACATGTGTAGCATCGTAGTGTTTCTTTTTCATTTTTTGAATAAAATCACGAGCTTCGTCTTCACTACTTACCCTAATTAAATGGGTGATAAATGTAGATTTTTTCTCTACAAATTCATCGTATGAATCTTCTTTGATTGTAATAAATTTTTTCGCCATAGTACCTCCTTTGTAATTTATAATTTGCTGAATTTACTATATTAATTATGATGTATTATAAATAAAATGTCAATAATTAGAATGT
>NZ_CAUSAI010000057.1:0-8104 GCF_963529685.1 uncultured Gemella sp. | reverse complement strand
TGTTTAACCCTCGTTTACTCAATATATTATATCAGATAACCTTAATCTCTCATAGCAAAAAAGGAAAAATCATATCAGATTGATATGACTTCTCCGTTTTTAAAATGAATTTCTACTCTTTTTCCTTTATAAATTATCATCTTATCTACCAAATAATTAAATAGCTTGGTATCATATTTTGTTAGTAGCTCGTCTTGTTTTTCTAATGAGTCTATAAATATTTTCAGTTCTCTAACTCTCTTATTTTTACTCAGTAAATCTAAGTTTTTTTGTTCTGATTCTTTCTCTAACAATTTATATTCTTCTATCAGTTTATTATATTTTCTAGTATATTCTTCTTGATCCTGTGCTATTTTGGAATTTGTTATTATCAACTTTTCTACATCAGCTCTGATATTTTCTAATTTTTCTTCGAGTTGAATGATTTCATCATCTAACCCTCTGTCTTCTTTTATCATCTTCATTAGAAGTTTTATATTACCTATAATTTCTTTTCTATTATCAATTACCTTGTTTAGTGCTGATACTATCCATCTTTGAATTTCATCATCTCTTATATGAGGAGTATCACATTTTTCTTCGTTCTTATACTTATCTTTGCATCTGTATATTGTCTCTTTATATTTATCAGTTGAGTGCCATAAATGTCTCACGTATGAACTACCGCAACATCCACACCTAATTTTTCCAAAGTAGTTTTTCTCTGTATACCACTTTTTATTTTCGCTTAGCTGCACTTGAACTGCATCAAATACTTCTTTATCAATTATTGCTTCATGGCTATTTTCTACATAATACTGAGGTAGCTCTCCGTTATTCCTTTTCTGAGTTTTGTTTAAGAAGTCTGCTACATAGTATTTTTGAAGTAAGGCATCACCTTTATATTTTTCATTTGTTAAAATACTTCTTACACTGCTATAACTCCATTTTTCTTTTCCTCTTGGTGTAGGTATTTTATTTTCAGTTAGATGTTTGGCTATTTGATTAGGATTTTTCCCTGATAGGAACTGTCCAAATATATATCTTACTATTTGGGCTTGCTCTTTATCAACTTCAAATCCTCCATCCTCTTTTGGTTTAAATCCTAATACATTATTATATGCGAATGTCACTCTACCCTCTGCAGCTTGTTTTCGTTTAGACCATGTTATATTTTCTGATATTGATCTACTTTCTTCTTGTGCTAAGGAACTCATTATTGTAATAAGTAATTCACCCTTTGAATCAAATGTCCAGATGTTTTCTTTTTCGAAGTATATCTCTACTCCAACATCTTTTAATTTTCTTACAGTTGACAGTGAATCCACCGTATTTCTTGCAAACCTACTTACACTTTTAGTTAATATGAGGTCTATCTTGCCAGCTAGTGCATCATTTACCATTTCTTGAAACCCTAGACGTTTTTTGGTATTTGTTCCACTTATTCCTTCATCTGAGTACATTTTCACAAACTCCCAATCTTTTCTACTTGATATGTACTCTTCGTAATACTTCATTTGAGTTTCATAAGAACTTGTTTGATCTTCATTATCTGTTGATACTCTGGCGTAACCTGCGACCTTTTTCTTTTTTATACTAGGTAGTTTTGATTGATGACTAAGGTGCTTATTGGCTTGTATAGTTGTAATTTTTCTATTCATCTTTTACTCCTTTTTTAGGTTACCTTGTTTTTTTATTTCTTGAACTTTATTGAATATTTCCTGAGAAATAATTGCTTCATGTGCATTTTCTACAATGTACATAGTCTTCTCTCCAGTATTTTTTACTGACCGACCTTTTTCTTTTACATTAAATGTCTTTTGTAATATAAGTTTCCCTGTATAAGTTTCTTGGGATAATATTCTATAAATTGCTAGTCTTGTGAAGTTATTTCCTCTTCTTGTATGTTTACCTTCATCATTTAATATTCTTGATATTTGTGTAGGTTTTATTCCTGATAGGTATAAATCATAAATCTTTCTGATAGTGTCGGCTTCTGACTTTTCAATTTTATAAGAATCTCCTATCCATCTATATCCTAATATAGGTTGTGGGCTATGTGGTAATCCTTGTTCAAACTTCTTCTTCACACTCCACCTTACATTACTACCTATCGCCTTTGATTCTTCTTCTGAAACGGCAGCGAGTAACGTTAGTAGTAACTCTCCATCTGTAGTGAGTGTGTCGATATTCTCTTTTTCAAATTGAACCCCTATGTTTAATTTCTTTAGTTCTCGTATTGTTTCTAACAACTCAATAGTATTTCTTCCAAATCGTGATATGGACTTTGTAAGAATTGTATCAATCTTTCCTTTCCTGCAGTCATCTATTAATCTTAAATACTCCTTACGATTTTTTGTATTTCTCCCACTAACTGAGTTGTCGAAGTATACTCCAGCATACTCCCAACTAGGATTATTTTGTATAAGTTTACTATAATAGCTTATTTGTTCAGATAGTGATTGTAGTAAATCTTGATGTGATACTCTTGCATAAGCTGCAACTTTTTGCTTTTTTACATCAGTCACATTTAGCACTTCTAACTTTTTTATTGTTTTCATTATTGTATCCTCCTTTTCGTCATTACTATATATCACTCTAAAGAAACTATTTATCAAGTGATAACTCCATAAGTTCAGATATTTTGGGATCATACTTTTCTAACATCTTATGTTTGAATGAATTAAATTCATCTTTTGTGATTAAATTTTTCCTAAACAAGTTACTTAATATTTTAATTGTGATTTGATAGGTTACTTCATTTTTAATGTTCATAACTACCTCCAAATCTATGTTTAATATAGCATTCATGACTGCAGTACTTTCTTTTATTATTGGAATAAGATGTAAATTCTCTTTCACAACATTTACATTGATGTGTAGAAATTGCCTTTCTATTCATCTTGTCTTGATTATTCTTCCACCATTTCATTCGACAAGCATCACTACAATATTTCTTTTGTTTTTTCCCTTTCAAATGAGTTAACTTTTCTCCGCACACTTTACAAGCATTTATAGAAGTATCTTCTACTTTTTCCAATCCTTCACGCTTACAGATTGATTTCACTGTATTCGCGGAGACTTTCAAACAAATAGCTATTCTCTTATATCCTAGACCACGTAGTCTTAGTTTTTTTATTTCATCTTTTAGTTCCATATTTCCTCACTCCTATGATGTTTTTATTCTCTACATCACAGGTAAAGAAAACTATGAAAAATTTAACCTTTAAAGCAAAATTTAGATAAAAAAAATAAACCCACCACAGAAAATTTCTGTGATGAGTTTTATAGATTTAATTTTGATTTTTTCTTTTAATATAAATTAGAACCTTTATAAACGTATATATTCCTAAAATATGAAATATAACTTGAATATAAAAGTAACTCATTCCAAAAAATAAAGTTAACTCATTACTCATAGTTTACTGACCAGTCCAAGCATCTGTTCCATTTACAAACAGCTCTAATTTTAATAAAGAAGAAGCTACTCCAGCAGGAGCACTCCAGTTTACAGTCATAACTGCCCTAGCTGGATCACCTTTACTTTCCTGAATCCATAGAGAAATATCACTATACGTTCCTATTCCCCAATACCTTGCATCATATACATTATCTATTTGTCCTCCTAAATGTCCCAAATTAGCATAATCAGCTCTGAAAGTAAAATTACCATATAATGTATCATTTTTTATAAGTGCATTTGAAGTATATTTAAAATTACTTCCCCAATACACATTACCCCCAGATACTGACCTAAATGTTGTGTTGGGACGTTTTTTCTCTTTTGTCTTATTATCTTTTATTATTGTTTGCTTTATCACAGAACCATCATCATAGTAATATATATACTCTGTATTTGAAACTTTTGTGCTTTTTACTGGTTTCTTTTCTGGATTAAAAGCATCTAAAAGTTCTCCCTTCTCTAACTTCCTAATAACATTCTCTACTTGACTATCTGAAAGATTAAATTCTTTTGCTTTAGCCATTACATATTCTTTTTCTTGATTCGAAAGAATATTATTTTTCTTATACTCTGCCTTAACAAAATTTTGATTATTTTGAATTATCCCTGATACAGGTGTTATAATCAAACCTGAACATAAAATAGTCGTTGTAATTTTAAACTTCTTATTCATTGTCTTTACTCCTTTTGTTTTTTTTTATTTTTATAACGTTATAAATCTTTACAGTTTTATTATAGTATGAAAACAATATGATAACAATAGGAAAATATCAATAATATATTTTCTAAATTTTTTTCTTTTTTTATGGTATAATTAAATTGATTGATGTTAAATATAAAATTCTATAAATTCAAGAATTGTAGAGTAAACACTTTAGTTTCCATTAATATTATTAATAATCATATATATAATAATAATCTATTATTTATTATTGTTCATTTTACGTAAACTAAATAAGCCTAGAAGAAATTTTCTTTTCTTCTAGGCTCGTATTTTATCCTAATATTTCATTCACTTTTTGTTGAATTTCACTGTAGTTATATCCAGCATTAGTAAGTCTGTTAGCTCGGTCTTGTCCATTACCCCACTTACCTTGAATTACTTCTTGGGCTATTTCATCTAAATTATTAGATGTATAATTCCCATTTAGTAATCTATTCACTACTTCTTGAACCTCACTTGCATTATATCCTGCGTTAGTTAATCTGTTCACTCTATCCTCTCCATTACCCCATGCTCCTGAAATAACCTCTCGTGCAATTTCTTCATTGCTTTTATCACCAGTTGATACTGAGTTTGTAGATCTACTCGGTTCTGAGATACTAGTATTTCCTAACATTTCATCAACTGTTTCTCCTAAAGTCGCAAAGTAATTCATACGTTCTACAAAGTAAGTTTTAACACTATCAGTTGTTCCACCATGTAAAGCTAAACTACGGTGCAGACAACTTGTTGGACTAAACTCATGATGAAGTCTTACCGTTTGTTTATTAATTGGCAAGCCATAATAAATCAAGTCTTCTGTTGCCTGCATTAACGTCATATCTTCATTTGCTAAGAAATCCTCATCTGAGACTTTCATACTCTCACATACTTCATAACCAATCGAGTGGGTCTTACTCCACCACTCACCTGTATGATATCCAATGTTGTATGTATCTATTACTCTTGTAATACTATATCGGTTACAGTAATAGTGAGCTATTCCCAATGCTTTATCTCGATATCTTAACCATTAATACTACAGATACTCAGCCATATGGCTTATTATTTTTGAAAAACGGTCAAAATATCAATATATCCATTGATATTTTGACCGTTTTGTCAACAATCTAGAACACTTCACAAATTTCTGTGAAGTATTTCTTTGATTTACATAGTATCTATATAATATTGTTTTAACTTACCTGCTTTCTTGTCTTTACCCATCTTTTTATAGCATTGATACATGTTATTTAGTTCACCCTTATTTAGGTACCATAAGAATTCTTCATAAAATTCAATTGCTTCATCAAATTTTTTCTGAGTATATAAAATAGTTGCATATTCTTTATATAATTCTATTGGAAATAATTTTTGATTTTGAATTTCAAGAATTTTTTTTAGATTTCTTTCTTCATCATTTAAATTAATTTCCTCTTTAGAATTAATATTTATGATGTATAAATAAAACTCCACAAACTGTCTGTATTCTTCAAATTTTTTTCTAGTATAGAGTTTACACAATTGTTTTAATTCATCTAAAAAACATACTTTATCTCTTAAAATAATTTGTTTTATCAGTTCATGTTCATCTATTTCAAAAGAATTTATAAACTTCATCTCTAAGTACTCATCCTTTATATCTTTAACAGATAAAAATTCATTCTCATAATAATATCTCAAGCTATACTTTTTTATAATATCTTGGATATCTTTTCCTAGAGATACCACTCTATCAAAAGAAAAATATACAGTTATTACTAATAATAAAATTTTTTCTAACTCACTTGGAACTATCCTATTGGCATAAAGTGATATAGCTACAAATATCACAAAAATAATCACTTTTTTGAATACTGTTAGTATTTTATCCTTCGTTTCTTTATATAAGTAAAAAATACAAGTTAAAGAGCTAATAATAATTATCATGAAAATAAATGATATTTTCATATAATAACTCAACATTACTGCTATTAAAAATATCAACACTGCTATTACTAAAAATTTTCCTAATAATTTTTCATAAAACTTTTTATTTAAAAACTCTTGATTTTTATAAAGATAATTTTTTCTTATTTCTTCTAGATACTTAGCATTATTAATTAAATTAAAATACTTTCTTTCTCCTAAAGGAATAATATACACGATTAATAAAAACACTAAAAATATAATCGACCAACCTAAGTAATCTTTACTGACGAATACCAATCCTGAAATTGACAATACCCTCACTATAAATTCACTCTGAAACTTAGCTTTCTTAAAAATGATTCTAGAAATTACAGGTATTAGTCCAATTAAAGAAATTTTTAAAATCCATATAATTTCTTTGACATCAAAAGTAATAATAAATTTTTTTAGTGGAATATTTCCTTCGTTTATCATATAACGATAAACACTCAACGTTTGATAAATTCCATATTTAATAAATGGTTCTAAAGTAACAATCAATAGTGGTACTACAATCACACAAAAATATGATATTAACGAAATAATATACGCCAAAGATAATATATCTTTTTCCTTATCATTTCTACACACTCGATTTATTCTAGCTATCAATTCATTAATCACCATGTTCACTCCTTTTCTTTTTTTGCGATTAAATAACTATTTAACAATTACCCACTTTTTAACGGTTTAATTTCAGCCGATACGTATCATTTTACATTAGCTTACTTCAATATTACCTCTAACTGCCAATCCTTTTATTTCTAACTATTTTGAGTTTTTATTGTATTATTCACTTAATCCCCATTTCTGTAACAACTAATTTTATCATACAAAAGCTCCTTTAGTAGATTTCAAAAAATCTATAATCTTATCAATTTATATATTTCACTTCTTTACATTATATCAGATATCACTATTCTCTCATAGTGAAAAAGGAATGGGGCTGACCTAAAAGTCCTAAATTTTAAAAAAGCGTATATTATAACTCATAAACACAGTGGTTTATTGTCTTTTATTGGACTTTAACACAAAAATACGTTACAATGAAAGCGTTAATAATAGAAATATGATTTGATCTATATATAATTACAAACATATATTATACTTTACATTCATAAGCGGAGGTATATTTCATGAATAAAAATTTTAAATTTATACGTACTATTCTTTCCTGCTAGTTTTTTAGTTGCCTCTGTATCTTCTATGTAATTAAAGTATAGTTAAATCTACAAGTTCTAAGCATAATAAATCTAAAAAACATCTATTTAGGTGATAATAGGGGCTGAATTATATAATGAAATTATTGTTTACTTTAACAAAGCTAAATATTATCAACATCAAATAAATTAATAATAAAATATATAGGAGGTAACAAAATGAATACTGAAAAATATATAGAAATAGCAATATTCGCTGTAATAACAGGTCTGTTATCAGGAACAGGTTCATATTTCGTCAATAAAAAAATAGAAAAATTAAAACAAAAAAGAAAAAAGAAAAAAAGATAAATAATTAACTTAATCAATATTGAGAGCCTTTTTAAAAAATTAATTTCAATGAAATCATAATTCTTTAGTCTCATTGATAAATACCTAAATAAAAAATGGAGATAGCAGTGACACAAAACGTATTAACTTGTTTTAAATTTATTACAATTATCAATATAATAAATTATGTAATAATAAAGAACACATTCATAATAAATTATTTACTTATATGCACACTTATCGGAATATTCTACATAGTAATAGATTCAAATAATAATAAATTAAACATATTAACTGAGAAAATCGATATAATTTTATTACTAATTTTTACAAGTATAATAAATATCCTTTACATAATTAATATAAAAATAACAAATTTAAAATATATTATTTTTATATCGCTATCTTATATAATCATTAAATATATAATAAAGAAAAAGACTAGTTAATAATGACCACCCCTAAAAAGGGGTGGTTTTCTCTGTGGGTATAACCCTTTGTTACTAACACGCACCTCAA
>NZ_CAUSAI010000056.1:0-8911 GCF_963529685.1 uncultured Gemella sp. | reverse complement strand
CATCTTGACCTTGAGTTATCAGATTGCTATAACCGCGATCTTTTTCTTCATTACCAACATATTTATTAGTTGCTAGAATAGGTTCTGTGGAAACTTTCTTATTGCCTACTTTAATCACTTTTGGTTGCATTTCAGTTGTAACTCTTTCAGACTCAACAGGATCTGTTAATTCACCTGTATACGGAGCTACAGTATAAGTAGTTGTGATAGTTTTCACACCTTCTTGACCAGCCACTTCTTGTCTAGACTCAAAAGGAATTGTCTCATCAGCACGATAAATTGTCGCTATAGGTATTTCTTCAGTTCTTGTCGTAGTATTATTCACTGGTTGCCATAATGGTTGTAAAGTAATCGTTTCACCTGGTTGAACAGCATCGCGCGTCAATAGGTTTGTTCCGTCTTTTGACCACCCTAGGAATTTATGATTTTGTTTTGGTTGACTCGGTCTTGATAATGTTGGTAATGCGGTATCACTTGGAGTCACCTTAACTGGAGTAAAGTTCTCACCTTGGAATGTCAAAGTTGCATTTGATACTTCACGTACCCACGTTCCAGCAGTTGCAGTTGAGTTACCAGCGTATGCATTCGCCCAATCTGAAACCGTATACGTGTGTTCTTTATCCTCAACCTTGTGCCATTTATCGGTATATTGGTTGCCGTAGGAGTGAGTTGTCGGTATCGTTCTAATCCCATCAGCTTTAAATTTATCTCCGAGTTTAAGTTCTTTAAGTTTTATTGTACCATTGAACATAAGTCCCATATTTGTTACTTTACTTGTATCAAAATGCGTCACATCTAAATTAGTTAATTTAGACATACCATTGAACATACCTCCCATATTCGTTACTTTACTTGTATCAAAATGCGTCACATCTAAATTAGTTAAGTTAGCCATACCATTGAACATAACTCCCATATTCGTTACTTTACTTGTATCAAAATGTGTCACATCTAAATTAGTTAAGTTAGACATACCATTGAACATAGATCCCATATTCGTTACTTTACTTGTATCAAAATGCGTCACATCTAAATTAGTTAAGTTAGACATATCATTGAACATACCTCCCATATCCATTACCTTACTTGTGTCAAAATGCATCACATCTAAATTAGTTAACTTATTCATACCTCTGAACATATACCGCATATTCGTTACTTTACTTGTATCAAAATGCATAGTATCAAAAGTTAACGGATTAAAGCCTCCATTAGTTTGAGCACCATCTCTAAGATAATATTTAGAAAATAGCCACGCACTATTTTCAGGCGCATAAACCTTATCCGCAAAACCAACATGCTTAATTTGTTCACCATAATTAACTTTCCAAGTAGATTCACCAGAATTATTCGTCAACGTATCCTTACCAACTTCTGGCTTAAACAATAGATACCCGTTTCCATATAATTCCCAAGGCACACCGTCTTCACCATGAGCAATCACGTTACCTTCTGGTTGAAGTGTTGTACTAACATCTCTCTTCCCACGTCTAGAACGTGTTACAGAAGTAGACTCTCTAAAAGAACTAGGCGACACTTCATCGGTTGCAGCTTTTGGTTCGACATTATCTTTCAAACCAGTCAATACACCTTCTGTCGCAGCTTTTGATTCAGTAGCAGCTTTTGGTTCAATATTATCTTTCAAGCCAGTCGATAAACCTTCAGTGTCAGATTTTGGTTCAGTAGCAGCTTTTGGTTCAACAGAAGATTCACTTTCACTTCGAGCATTATTAGACACCGAACTATCTTTTTCCACCACACTTACAGTTGTATTATTCTCATGAGCCGAAGCATCACTACCGGCTACAAAAAATAAAACGCCAATAACAGCAGACGCAGCACCTAAACTTTTATATTTTCTTATTGAAAATTTCTCTTTTCTATCTCTTTTCATCAATAAACCTCATTTCTTTCTTTATAAATTAAAATTCAAACATTTTGATATAATTATACCATATTTAAAATTCAAAATAAAACAGAAAGCTCATATTTCATCGGCTGTGAGCGTGTTTTTTTTTTTTTTATTAAAACTATAAATATTTTGTTATTCATTAGTGAGTGCCATAACATTTATATTTACTCAGTTAAAAAATTTTAAAGCATTTTATTTGTTTTAACTTCTTCTTTTACACCGAGTTTTGATATAAATAAAAGGGGCGACCCAAAAGGTCAGTAAAAAAAGAAGTAACGAGAAAAAAACTCGGTACTTCTTTTTAAAATCAATAAACAAAAAATCATCCCCATGATATAATAATAGCATAACCAAAAAATCAAAGGAGAATTAGCTGATTTTATTGGGAAATATTTTTCATTTTTTAGAATTCCCATCAAAAATCATTCAAAAAGGGAGCGACTCAAAAATCGTGATTTCTTAAGAAACAAGATTTTGCCGAGTCACCCCCGCACAGTTTATTAAATATCTAAAAAGCTTTCATAAAGTGAATTTAGATATCAATAAACCACTGCGTCTATGAGTTATCATATGCACTTTTTTAAACTTTAGGACTTTTGGGGCAGCCCCTTTTAATTATTTATAAATTACATTTAGGAGGAAGAATTTATGTCAGACAATTCAAAATGGAGTTCTAAAATAGGTTTCATACTTGCTTCTGCTGGTTCAGCTATAGGTTTAGGAGCGGTTTGGAAGTTCCCATATATGACGGTAGCAAATGGTGGAGGTGGATTCTTACTAGTATTTCTTATCTTTACATTATTAATCGGTCTACCACTACTTCTTGCTGAATTCGTACTAGGTCGCGGTGCTGGAGTATCAGCGATTAAAACTTTTGGTAAACTTGGAAAAAATAAAAATTATAATATTATTGGTTATGTAGGTGGATTCGCCCTATTCATCTTATTATCATTCTACAGTGTTATTGGTGGATGGATTTTAGTATATCTTGGTATTTCGATTGCAGATGCTCTTGGAGTGCACACCACTACTGATCATGCGGCCCTTTTTGTTAGTATTATTTCTAATACTTGGATTGCATTAGGAGCACAAGCATTGTTCATCTTATTAAATATCATTATAGTTTCTCGTGGTGTTCAAAAAGGTATAGAAAAAGCTTCAAAAATTATGATGCCACTATTATTCATTATATTCCTAATAATTATCGCAAGATCATTAACTTTACCTAATGCAATGAGTGGTGTTACTTATTTCTTAAAACCTGATTTTTCTAAAATCACAAGTTCTGGTATATTATTCGCACTAGGACAATCATTCTTCGCACTGTCAATCGGGGTTACAGCTATGCTTACATATGCATCTTACCTTGATAGAAGAACTAACCTAGTCCAATCTGGTATCTCTGTTGTATTAATGAACATTGCAGTCTCTGTAATGGCTGGATTAGCAATCTTCCCTGCGATGAGTTCATTTGGAATGGAGTCTGAAGGTGGACCAAGTTTATTATTCATTGTACTGCCTCAGCTGTTCAACAATATGGCATTTGGTAAAATTTTCTACATCTTATTCTTAATATTATTCTTATTCGCTACTATTACTTCGTCAGTAGTTATGTTAGAGATAAATGTAGGAAATATTACAAATCAAAAAAATACTAATCGTACTAAATTCAGTGTAATCATCGGTATCTTAACTTTCGTTATCGGTATCCCATCTGCACTTTCTTATGGTTCACTATCTAATACATTAATATTCGGAAAAACAATTTTCGACTTAATGGATTTCTTAGTATCTAATATTTTAATGCCGCTTGGTTGTCTTGCATTATCAATATTCACAGGATATGTCCTTGACAAGAAAGTAGCACAAGAACAATTAAATGTTAATGAGGATAATAAGATAAGCATATTGTTATTCAAAACATGGTTGTTCTTACTAAGATACATACTACCAATTATTATCCTTATCGTTTGTCTAGCACAATTCTTATAAATATTATTAACTAAAACTATCACATTGTATGTTTAATATTTTGTGATAGTTTTTCATTTTGTAATTGACAATCGTTTTCATTAGTGTTAATATTAAGTCATGAATTAAATATTTCTTCGGGGTCGGGTGAAAGTCCCAACCGGCGGTGACTAGTTTACTAGAAGTCCGTGAGCGCAAGCTGATCTGGTGAGATTCCAGAACCGACAGTATAGTCTGGATGGGAGAAGAAATTAGTAGTATTAGGATAAATATACCTAATACTTATTAACAATATCTATTTAGTCTATAATGCACTTTCATACATTAAGGTCTATTTATCAAATATAAAACTAACCATCAATCCCGATTAAATTTGATTTTCAAATATAGTTGGGGTTTTTATTTTTAAAAGGAGTTGATACTATGCATGAATATTTTATGAATCTTGCTCTACTTGAAGCCAAGCGTGGTTCTAAGTATACTCATACTAACCCTTTAGTCGGAGCAATTATAGTAAAAGATAATGAAATTATCGCAAGAGGTTCACATCTTCGTTATGGATGTGAACATGCTGAAAAAAATGCAATTTCCACTTGCAAAACTCCTGAAAAATTATTTAATTCAACACTATACGTTACTCTCGAACCTTGCAACCATAAAGGTAAACAACCTCCATGCACAGAGGCTATCTTAAAAATGGGTATCTCTAAGGTAGTTGTTGCTCAATTAGATCCTAATCCTATCGTTAGTGGAAAAGGAATTAAATATTTGCAAGATAATGGTATAGAAGTAATAACTGGTGTCCTTGAAAAAGAGGCTTATAATTTAAACTACGCTTATAATCTATTTCATACAGAAAAAAGACCTTATGTAGTTTTAAAACAAGCCATTAGTCTCGATGGAAAACTAGCCTTTACTAATGAAAGGACTCAAATTACCGGTGAAAAAGTCTACGACTTCGTAAGAAGTGAACGAGATAATTATCAAGCGATTCTTGTAGGTGCAAAAACTGTATTAATAGACAATCCAAAATTAACTGGAGCTAATACATCATTATTCCCACCAAAAAGAATTGTATTAGATGCTGAAGGCTCTATCTTTAAACAAAGTAATCTGAAGCTATTTAAAGATAGTTCATCTGAAGTCATAGTATTTTCAAAGTTTAGTCATGAAAATCTTCCTTCTCATGTAACCGTTATAACACCAAAAGAATTTAGTATAAATGAAATAGTCGCTGAAATAGCGAAACTTGGTATCCAATCAGTTTATGTTGAAGGAGGCCCTTCTATTCACGATCAATTCCTTGCTAGCGGTTGTTGGGATGAGGTCATAACTTATATCTCTCCTATTCTTTTAGGCGGAAATAACACTTCATCATTCACTAGTAGTAGGATGACAAATGAAAAAATAGAACTTCAAGATACTAAAGTTACAAAACTCGGTAATGATATAAGAATCTCAGGAAGGAGAGTATCTCAATGTTTACAGGATTAATAAAAGAACAAGGAAAAATAGTAAAGATTATTAAATCTAGTCATAGTATAAAACTAACTATTCAAGCAAGTAAAAATTTACTAGAAACTTATAAAATTGGTGATAGTATGGCAGTGAACGGTGTGTGTCTGACTTGCATTCAAAAAAGTTCATCTCAATTTACAGTAGATATTATGCCAGAAACATATAAAAGAACAACGTTTAAAGATTTAAAAATAAATGATGCTGTCAATCTAGAACCCGCAATGGGCCACTCTGATAGATTTGAAGGACATATAGTCTCTGGACACAGTGATGGTTTAGCACAATTAGCCGCAAGACAAAAAGACGAAAATGCTATCCTACTTACTTTCTCTTACCCTAGTAAATTTCAAGGTGAAATTATAAACCAAGGCTCAATTACCATTAATGGGATAAGCTTAACAGTGGTAACATGTGATAACAACAAATTTACAGTATCTCTAATTCCACATACAGCTAAGCATACAAATTTAGAGAAATTAAAAATTGGAGATAGCGTAAATATAGAGACAGATATATTAGCAAAATACATAAAAGCTCAATTAAAACTATTTGGAGGAAAGTTTAATGATTAATAACGTAAGACAAGCAATAGAAGATTTAAAAGCTGGAAAATTAATTGTTCTTATTGATGATGATGACAGAGAAGCTGAAGGAGATTTAGTAGGAATAGCGGAACTAGTTACTGGTGAAACTGTTAACTTTATGGCAAAACATGCACGTGGTTTAATTTGTGCACCAGTTTCAACTGAGATTGCAGAAAAATTAAATCTACACTCTATGCTAGATAAAAACACAGACCCTCATGAGACGGCTTTTACTGTAAGTATAGACTACAAAACATCAACTACAGGAATATCAGCTTTTGAAAGAGCAACAACTATAAAAGAATTAGCAAATCCGAATTCTAAACCAGAGGATTTCAATAGACCTGGTCATATGTTCCCACTTATCGGTCGCGATGGTGGAATTAAAGTTCGTCGCGGTCACACAGAAGCAAGTTTAGATTTAGCTAGACTAGCTGGTTGTTCTGAAGCAACATATATCTGTGAAATTATGAATGAAGATGGAACTATGGCTAGAAGAGATGACTTATATGAATTCGCTAAAAAATGGAATTTAACAGTCGTTGATTTAGACGAGTTAACACGTTTTTTGTCATTTAACGACAGCGTAAAAGTAAAGTTACCAACAGAATTTGGAGATTTTGATTTACAGCTGTTCGAAGACGAATTTAATAAAGAACATCTAATTATTAGTAAAGGTGATTTAAATTCTGAAGAACCGTTATTAATACGAGTTCATTCAGAGTGCTTAACTGGAGATATCTTCGCTTCTCACCGATGCGATTGCGGAGAACAACTGCATACTGCCCTTCAAAAAATTTCTGACTTAGGTCGTGGAGCGATTCTTTACCTTCGACAAGAAGGACGAGGAATAGGATTACGTAATAAACTTCTTGCTTATCAACTACAAGAGCAAGGTGTCGACACTTACGAAGCTAATGTTCAACTAGGTTTTGCTCCCGATGAAAGAGACTACACTATAGCGGTAGACATACTTGATTACTTAGGTATTAAATCTGTAAAACTTCTTACGAATAATCCAGATAAAGTAGAACAGCTAAGTTCTTTAGGAATAAATGTAGTAGACCGTGTTCCAATAAACATAAAACCACAAAAAGAAAATAAATACTATTTACAAACAAAAAAAATTAAATTTAATCATTTATTAGATATATAAGGAGAATATTATTATGACAACATTTGAAGGAAAATTTATAGGAAAAGATATTAAAGTAGCGATTGTAGTAGCTCGTTTTAACGAATTTATTACTTCTAAATTATTAGGTGGAGCTAAAGACACACTTATTAGAAACGAAGTAAAAGAAGAAAATATCGATGTATACTGGGTACCAGGGGCATTTGAAATTCCATTTATTACTAAAAAGTTAGTGGTTACAAATAAATACGATGGTGTTATTACATTAGGAAGTGTTATTCGTGGAAGCACTAGCCACTACGATCTAGTTTGTAATGAGGTAGCAAAAGGTGTTGGTCACATTAGTCTACACAGTGATATTCCTGTTATGTTTGGTGTTATAACTACTGAAGATATCGACCAAGCTATTGAAAGAGCGGGATCAAAAGCAGGAAACAAAGGTAGCGACTGTGCTCAAGGTCTTTTAGAAATGATAGACTTAACTAAACAAATTTAATAAATAAACAAAGGCAGGCACTTGAATTTCAAGTTCCTGCCTACTTTATTATTCAGATTATTATTTAGAGTAATTTGGACTTTCTTTAGTAATTTGAACATCATGTGGATGAGATTCAATTAAACCTGCTCCTGTCATACGTACAAATTGTGAATTTTCACGAAGTGCACGTAAATCACGAGAACCAGTATACCCCATACCAGCACGTAATCCACCTATAATTTGGTAAATTGTTTCTGATACTGCACCTTTATATGGTGTACGTCCTTCAATACCTTCTGGTACTAATTTTTTACCATCTTCCTGGAAGTAACGGTCCTTAGAACCTTTTTCCATCGCTGAGATTGATCCCATTCCACGGTAGGCTTTGAATGTTCTACCTTGGAAGATCTCTAATTCACCTGGTGATTCTTCACATCCAGCAAGCATAGAACCCAACATTACTGCATGTCCACCAGCAGCGATAGCTTTTACTACATCACCTGTGTATTTAATTCCACCATCAGCAATAATTGTTTTTCCTAATTCACGAGCTACTGTCGCACAATCATAGATAGCTGTAATTTGTGGAACTCCTACCCCTGCAACCACACGTGTAGTACAAATTGACCCTGGTCCAATACCAACTTTAACAACATCAGCCCCAGCTTCGAATAAATCACGAGCAGCTTCTCCAGTTGCAACGTTCCCTGCAATAATATCTAAATTTGGATAGTTAGTTCTTAATGTTTTAACCGCATCTAATACACCTTTAGAGTGTCCATGAGCAGTATCAACAACAATAGCATCTACTCCAGCTTCTACTAAAGCATCTACACGATCAACTGTATCGTTAGTAATCCCTACAGAAGCAGCAACTAGAAGACGCCCTTTAGCATCTTTAGCTGAGGTAGGGTATTTTGCTAATTTTTCAATATCTTTAATAGTAATTAATCCTGTTAATTTCCCTGCTTCATCAGTTAAAATTAGTTTTTCAATTTTATGACTACGTAAAATTACGCTAGCTTCTTCTAAAGTAGTTTTCTCTGGAGCAGTAATAAGGTGCTCTTTAGTCATTACTTCACTAATTTTAATATCAAAATCTGTTAAAAATCTCATATCGCGGTTAGTAATAATTCCTACTACTCTCATATCATCTTTATTGTCAACAATAGGTACACCTGAAATTTTGTATTGTTGCATTAAATTCTCTGCCTCATACACTAAGCTATCTGGCGTAAGGAAGAAAGGATCTGTAATAACTCCACTTTCTGAACGTTTAACTTTTCTTACTTGTTCAGCTTGTTCTTCAATGC
>NZ_CAUSAI010000055.1:0-9377 GCF_963529685.1 uncultured Gemella sp. | reverse complement strand
TTATGAAAATATGTATCAAATTGGATATTCTGTTGTAGAAGAAGGAATTGAAAATATAGATAAATTAGATAACTTCACATTATTAGATTATGGTCATGATTTTTATGCATCGCAAACATTTTTAGATGAAGATGATAATCGTGTACTAATTGGTTGGATGTATGTACCAGATAGTAGCTATACAAATCCGACTACGAAGTTTGGTTATCAAAACTGTCTGACTGTGCCACGTGTAGTAAATTACAAAGATGGAAAAGTTAGACAAACGCTACATAAGTCTGTAAAAGATTTATTAGGTAGCGATATTAAATCTAATGACTTTAACAAAAATACATGGTATTATAAACAGGAACATGGAGAAAGTTTTGAAATTAGTGTAGCTGATTTTAAAGTTAGCTATGAAAATAAAGAATTAAAAGTTTCTTTTGGAAATAGTGGCTATGGTAGAGATGATAGAAAATATAAATTAGATTTAGAAAATGTAGAAATAGTATTTGATAGTTCATCAATTGAATTATTCGCTAATGATGGATCATTTGCACTTTCGACAAGATTTTATCCAGAAAATCATAATGTGAAAATCTCAGCTACTAACTATGTAGCAAAAGAACTTGGAACAATCGGAATTAGAGAGGAGAACTAAAATGGCAGTTTTATGTATAGGAGAGATGCTAATTGACTTTATCGGAGAAGGTGTAGGAACAATCGATAAAGTAAAATCATTTAAAAAAGAGGCTGGAGGCTGTGTAGCCAACGTTGCGTGTGTTGCACAGAAACTAGGACATAAGAGTTATTTATTAACATCATTAGGACAAGATGGTTTTGGTGATTTTCTAGAGAATACTTTAAAAAATGAAAATGTAGACTGTAGATATGTAAGCCGTAAAGCTGATAGTTTTACACCATTAGCATTTGTTTCTTTAGATGAAACTAGGGATCGTTCATTTAGTTTTTACTTTAAAGGTTCATCGACATTAAGAATTAGTAAGGAAGATGTTGAAAAAGTTGACTTATCGGAAATTGAAGCAATTCATTTTGCAAGTATTGCAATTCAAGAAGAATCAAAAGATAGTCATCATCTTCTTTTGAAGAAAGCAAAAGAAGCAGGAGTTTTAATATCGTTTGATGTGAATTTGCGCTTTAACCTTTGGGATGACCACAAAGTATATCTTGAGACTATTAAAGAATTCTTACCTTATGTTGATGTAATTAAAGTTGCTGATAATGAATTAGAATTTTTAACAGGAACTGCTAATATCGAAGAAGCGTTAAAAAAAGACTTCAGTCACATGAAAGTTGTTCTTTATACAAAAGGTGAACATGGGGCAGAAGTTTATTATGAAAATCACAAAGTAGTAACTGAAATACCAAATATAAAAGCTGTTGATACAACAGGCGCAGGGGATGCTTTTGCTGGTTCATTCTTATCTAAATTATTAAATCAAAAAGATATTAATAATATTACAGAAGAAGAACTGTCAGATATGGCAACTTTTGCGACAAATTACGCTAGTTTAACAACTACAAAAACAGGTGCAATTTCAAGTTACTTAACAGAAGAAGAGTACAATAGTTTAATATAATTATAAACGAGCTAACTCAAAAGCCCTAAAATTCAACAAAGTTCATATGAAAACTCAAATATGCAGTGATTTATTGATATCTAAATTCGCTTTATGAAAGCTTTTTAGATATTTAATAAACTTTGTGGGAGTGATTTAACAAAACTGATTTCTCTGAAATCATTAGTTTGGAGTCACTCTCTTTTTTATGGATAGAAAAATATGGGATATTATGATAGAATTAATGTTAAATAATTAGAAAATGAAAAGAAATTAATAAAACTGGTAAATACAATTCCTAGTTAATATAAAGATAGGAAATAAATTTAAAGTAAGAAATGAAGTAGAGATGAGAAGAAATAATATAAAAAGTAAAACTGATTTTAAAAAAGTTTTTAAGTCAGTTTTATTTTTTAAGATAAAATTTAAAAAAGTGACAGTTCAAGTAAAAAAAATTGACCATTCAGGAAAAAAAACAACAAAAAATATTTAAATAGTCTATAATAAAAAGTGTAAACTTAGAAATAAATGAATTTTAAGAAAATAAATAGAGTTTAGTGTATATAAGTTAATGAAAATAAGTGAAAGAATTATTTTAGTAATTGTAGATCTTTAGATATTCAAGAAACAATAGAAGTTAGTTTCAGATTATGTGAAGAAACATTAGTAAGGAATGGATATTAGAAGCAAGAAAGAGGGAAAGAGGTAAATAATATGTATGATAAGATAGTGATGAAATATAAAAAATCTGTAACAATATTACTTGTTATAGGAATTATCGTAACTTTAGCAAGTCTAATGGATAAGGTAGAACTAGCTTATTCGAGTTATAAGGCGGGTTATTATACAGAGAAAGTTAAGTAAATATATAATTTTATAGCTATAAATAACAGACAAAAAATTATATATTTCAATGATAGACCTAAAAATGAAGATAAACCACCATTTTTCAATTAAGATAAAATGAATTACTACTTCTTATTCTATGATAAACTATATGTTTATGATAAAATAACATTAGAAGAGAAGATATATAACTTATCTGATTTTAATATAACGGATGCATATATAACAGTGATAAAAAATGCAGAATAGTTTAAATAAGCTATTTGTTTGAATTAAAAAGTATGCTTATTGATGACACAAAAAGATAATTTCTATGAGATTAGTTTTTGTGTCGTTTATTTTTTAAAAGTCAAGTGTATCAAGGTACTAGAGTACTTATAAATTAAATATTGTATTTAAAGATAATAAAAAAGGGCTATTTGACTTAATCTTAATTACTAGAATTTTTTCAATCTTCACTTGATTTCATTCTAATATTTTAAATTAAATCGAATAGCTCGTATAAAAAATAAACTCTAAACTAATAAAATAACATTTGTTCAGATTTTACTTATTAATTGTAAACTTCTCTACGGTGTTTATAATAAACCGCCACTATAACTAGTTTATCATCTTCTATTTCTGTTAATAATCTATAATCACCGATACGATAACGCCAAAATCCTTTTTTATCGTGTAGTAGTGCTTTTCCTTTTACTCTAGGGTTAATACAACCATTTAAATTTTTGTCTATCCAGTTGTATAATGTTCTTTTAGTTTGTTTATCTAGTTTCTTTAAATCTTTCTCTATTCTTCTATCAAAAACAACTTTATACATTATATTTCAAACACTTCTTTCATATCTTCAAAAGAAACATATTCTATTTCATTTCTTTCTTTGCGTTCTTCATATTCTTTCATTAATTGTAAATCGTATTCATCTTCTAATTTTTCTAATGCTAATTGTTTAATAGTTGTCGATAGTTTTCCGCCATATAGCCCTGCTACATTTTGAAAAATAGTTTTTTCTTCTTCATTTAATCTTATTGTTAATGTACTCATAATAAAAGCCCCTCTCTCTTGTATTACGTTTGTACTACAATTATATAATATACAAATTATTATTTCAAGTAATTTCATACTAAAATACATTAAGCCATTTAAACGGTGTATAAGCAGTTTAATTTTATTTTGGTGCAAATCATACCTTTCTATCTCTTGAAAGCTGTTAGCATTTAAATTAATAGCAAAATAAAGAAAACTAATCTTGTTTTCTTAACTTGATTAGTTTTTGTGTCGTTTATTTTTGTTTTGTGGAAGTAATATCTATTAAATATATAATAATATTTCTTTCGGAAATTCTTAGTAGATCTTTATGGTTTACAGATAATAAAGATTTCGCTTAATATTCTTTCATATATTTTATATTTCAAACTATATGGAATATAAAATAAAAGTTAGGATTCTTACTGTATATACATATTAAAATTTAAAATAATTATTCAAATATTGTTATAAAACTGTTATAATGTATTTATAGAAAATAAATATAGGGGGATATTCATGGAGAAATATTCATTAAGAAATGACTTCTTGGGGGAAGTTGTAGGTTCATTTATTTTAGTTCTTTTTGGAACGGGTTCTGTGGCGGCTGCGGTATTGTATGATGCTCATCAAAGTTTATTCCAAATAGGAATGTTGTGGGCATTTGCGGTAACTTTTGGTATATATATGACTAGAAACCTTAGCAATGCACATTTTAATCCAGCTGTGTCGATAGCTATGGTTCTTACAGGAAGAATGAGTGCTAAGAGACTACCCACTTATATTGCAGGACAATTCATCGGAGCGCTTCTAGGATCGTTAGTAATGTATGCTGTATATAGTGCATCATTAGCTCAGTTTGAGGCGAAAAAGAATATAGTTCGAGGAACATTTGAATCAGTAGCTACGGCGAAGATGTTCGGAGAGTATTATAATCAACCTGGTGGCTATAATATATCTATGCCATTAGCAATTTTTGTAGAAGCATTAGGAACGTTTTTATTAGTTCTAATTATATTTTTATTTACAGAAGGGGCGAATGTTGGTAGACCAAATGATAATATGGCACCGATTCAAATAGGTTTAACAGTTGGGTCGTTGTTATGTTTATTAGCACCTATAACACAAGCAGGTATGAATCCTACACGTGACTTTGCTCCGCGTTTGGTAGCGTGGATGTTTGGTTGGGGCTCTTGGTCATTTCCTGATTCAAACGGTGGATTTTTCTGGGTCTATATTTTGGGACCTATAGTTGGTGGAGTATTAGCTGGGTACTTGTTTACTAAAGTGTTAGAACCAGCATTGAAAAAACAAAAAGAATTAACTAAATAATATAATAAAGTTAGAGGAGAAAAGAATTATGACAAATAAAACAGATTTAATTTTAGTAGGTGGATTTTTAGGAGCTGGGAAAACTAGTCTTCTTTGGGAAGTTGCAAAACGTTTAAATGAAAAAGGTCGTAAAGTAGGATTAATCACAAATGACCAAGCGAGTGAACTTGTTGATACTTCGTTTTTAGAAACTAACAATGACATCGTTGAAGAAGTTAGTGGAAGTTGTTTCTGCTGTAATTTTGGAGGATTTGCAGATGCTATTTCTCATCTTCAAGAAGCAAACAACAGCGATATTATTTTAGCAGAACCAGTAGGAAGTTGTACTGACTTATCAGCAACTATTATGCAACCTTTAAAAGAAAAATATAACGAACAAGTTAACTTAAAACAACTTACAGCCTTAGCAGATCCAACTCGTCTAAAAGCGGTTCTAAAAGATCATTCAAATCCTGGAGATTATATTATTTATAAACAATTTGAAGAAGCGGATGTTATCTTAATAAACAAAGTTGAATTATTATCAGAAGAAGAATTAGCAAGTTTAGTAGAACAAACTAAAAAAGAGTTTAATAATGAAAATGTTCTAACGGCTAGTGTTAAGACTGGTGAAGGAGTAGACGAGTGGTTTGAATATATTATTAATAGCGAAAAAGAAGTGGGTAGAAGAATTGTAGAAGTCGATTACGATACATATGCTGATGGAGAAGCGTTATTTGGATGGTTAAATGGAACATATGCTATTGATAAAGAACAATCATTTGAAGCGTTAGCGACAGCATTCTTGGCTAATTTAGGAGAAAGATTTGATTCATTGAACTTGAATGTAGGACATGTAAAATTCCTTTTACAAGGTAAAGAAGAAGGTTTAGTAGGTAATATTGTAGGTAAGAAAGAAACGGCAACACTACGTAAATTAGACAATGCTAGTGATAAAGTGTTTCTTACAGTCAACGCACGTGTAGAAGTTCATCCAGATAAATTAGTTGAAATCGTAAAAGAAGAAGTTGAACGCGTATTTAACGTAGTAGGATATAAAGAAGAAACTTTAAATGCTTTAATTCCAGGACGTCCAAATCCTACATTTAGATACAGAGAAATCGTTAAACTGTAATTATAGAAAAAAATAACTATTTATGATAAAATGAATATGACAAAGGGTTGCTTGAATCAACTGATTCAAGCAACTGTTTAATATCAAGAGAAGGTGATTAAATGCAAAAAAATATTAAAATTAGATTATCAGTTGATAATTTTTATGATAATATTTCAAAAAACAAACAGAAGACGAAAATTGATCCAAAACAACTAAGTAAATCGTTAGGATATGATGAAAAAATTATTAATGAATTTCCTGATGAAATTAATATGGGACTTTCTTGCGGAAATCCAATTAACTACTTGAAAATTAAGGAAGGACAATCTTTAATCGACTTAGGATGTGGAGCAGGTATGGATATTTTCATTACAAAGATGAAAAATCCAAAAGTGGGTACACTTTACGGTTTGGATAGATTGGATTCTATGTTAGAAAAAGCAAGAAAAGTTCGTGATAATAAGAAGTTCGATAATATTGAATTTATTAAAGGTGAATTAATTAATATTCCTTTAGAAAATGAAACTGTTGATAGAGTTATTAGTAACTGTGTAATTAATCTAGAACCAGATAAGCAAAAAGTGTACGATGAAATCTATCGTATTTTAAAAGAAGATGGTATGTTTGTAATCTCGGATATTATCTTGAAAAAAGATTTGCCATTAGAATGGAAAAATTCTAGAAAGATGCACTGTACTTGAGTGGCAGGCGCTCTTCTGGAAGAAGATATGGTAGAAATAATTAAAAAAGCAGGATTTACTAAGTTCCAAATCATTAATTCTGATGTAACGGACGAATATGCAGAAAAATGGGGTTATGGAAAAGGGATGAAAGACTACATTCAAAGCGGCTTGCTAATAGGGAGAAAGTAAATATTTTACTCTAACAAAGTGTTAGTCATTTATTTTGACATGTATAGACAAAATAAAGTAAAATATAAACAAATGCAGTATAATTAATAATTTAACAAAATAATAAACATATTAAACAAAATCAATAAAAGATATTATAATGAATATTGTTTTTTATTTAATAGATGGGGATGACTCGACAAAACATTGTTTCTTAGAAATCCACGATTTTTGCGTCACTCTCATAAAAAATATTTAGAAAAATAAAAAAGGTTTAAACTTAATTTTAATTAACGGATATATAATAGACTTATATTCGAAAAGCAATACAAAAATATAGTTAGGAGTGACAGGCGATGAGATTATTATTAGCCGATGATGAAAAAGACTTAGTCGATGCTTTAGAAGCGATGCTAAAACATAATAATTACTCAGTTGATGTGGTAAATAATGGGCAAGATGCATTAGATTATTTAATGTTAGATGAATATGATGGAGCTATTCTTGATGTCATGATGCCACAAATGGACGGAATAACGGTTGTAAAAAAATTAAGAGAAAATAAAAAAAATACCCCTATATTATTACTTACAGCTAAATCGGAAGTTGAAGATAAGGTAAATGGTTTAGATAGTGGAGCTGATGATTATTTAACAAAACCATTTGTTACTAAAGAATTATTAGCTAGAGTACGTTCTATGACAAGAAGGCAAGCTTCATTTACTAGTAATGTATTAGAAATGGGAAATGTAACTTTAAGTAAACACACATTTGAATTATCAACAGAAAAAGATAAGGTAAGATTATCTAATAAGGAATATCAAATGATGGAATTATTAATGAGAAATCCAGGAAACGTAATTCAAACTGAACAATTTTTGGAAAGAGTTTGGGGATATGATAGCGAATCTGAAATTAACGTAGTGTGGGTTAATATTTCGTATTTAAGGAAAAAATTAAAAGCATTAGATGCTAATATTCATATCAAAGCTACAAGGAATGTAGGATATAGTTTGGAGATGTTAGATGTTTAAAAGTCTTAGGAGAAAATTCATAATAACATCGGTAGGTAGTGTAGCTGCAGTAATAATCGTTTTAGCAGTTGCCTTGAATATTATTAATTTTAATAAACTTGAAGAAAGAATAGATACAACACTGTTAGATGCTTCTAAATCGCAAGCTTTAACAAGAATCTTCTCAGAAGATGGAGATGATTTGGTAATTACGAAAAACTCATCTAGTCCGACAGATTATAATGGTTTTTCTATTGCTAAGGTCGATAATTTTGGCAAAATAATAAAGGCATATCGTGACGATACATTAGTACCAGATCAGACTGCCTTACAAAACAAGGTTATTCAAGCTTTGGAGAAAGATGAGGATAGCGGTTTTATAGATAGTTATAGGTATTTAAAAGTTAAGACAGAGGTAGGAAACTTAATTCTGTTTTTAAACTGTCAACGCGAAATAGATTCGTATGAATCATTCGCTCAAAATAGTATACTGATTTCTATAATCGTTATAGTTTCTGTATTGTTGTTAATTATTATGGTTTCAAAAAGAGTTATAGCGCCAATACAGCAAAGTTATACAAAACAAAAGCAATTCATAACAGATGCCAGCCATGAATTAAAGACACCATTAGCTATTATTAGTTCAAACGCAGATGTATTAGAAATGGAAAATGGAGATTCTAAGTGGACAAATAATATTCACAATCAAGTAGATCGTCTAACAAGCTTAGTAAATAGCTTGGTAGTATTTAGTAGAATGGAAGAAAAAGATACTGTTGAACGAGCGCGTTTTAATTTATCAGATGCGTTGAAATCAAGAATCGAAGATTTCAGCGAGTTAGCAGATTTTCAAAAAAGATATTTAATTACAGATATTGACGAAAATATTAGTTATTATGGAGAACAAGCATCGATAATTCAACTTATGGATATCCTTTTAGAAAATGCTATTAAGTATGCTCCGGTCGAGGGAGATATTCTAGTTAAGCTTAAGAGAAATAAAAAACTCGCTTTTCTTACGGTTTCTAATAAGGCAGATGTCGAAAAAGGTGATTTAAGTAAGGTTTTTGACAGATTTTATCGTCTAGATGAATCTAGAAATAGTGCTGTAAAAGGTTATGGTATAGGACTTTCTATGGCAAAGCTTATTACAGAAAAACACAAAGAAATTATTAAAGCGTATGCGCCTGAAGATGGAATTTTTAAAATTGAATTGCGTTTTACGCTTGATGAAAGATATTAATTAGAAGTAGTGGGAGTGATTTGACAAAATTGATTTTATCAAATCAATCCCACAAAGTTTATTAGATATTCAAAAAGCTTTTATAGAGAGAATTTAGATATCAATAAACAATTGCATCTGCGAGTTCTCATATGAACTTTGTTAAATTTTAGGACTTTTGAATCAGTTCCCTTGATAGAAATAAAAAATTACATGAAGATACAAGTGTAGATAATAAACTCTCTAATTAGTGTACTTAAAAGAATATTATTTCAGGTATAAAATTTGCTAACTCAGGTAATTTATTATATATTATGAGAACGTTTTATGTTATAATTAGTAAAAGGGAAATCCTTTAATTTTATAGGAGGAGGGGTTTTATTATGAAACCATTCAAAAGAACAGTAGAAAAAGTTTTAGCATGGATTGCTA
>NZ_CAUSAI010000054.1:0-10221 GCF_963529685.1 uncultured Gemella sp. | reverse complement strand
AAGGAACTCGTTTCTCAATTCGTGAAGGTGGACGTACTGTAGGTTCAGGTGTTGTTACATCTATCGTTAAATAATTTCATATTGAAATACATAAAGCAAGGTGATTTTCACCTTGCTTTTTTATGTGTATATTATTCATATTTTATTAATTATATGATTTAAATCTATAATATTTAAAGTAATAATATAAAGTGAAGTGTACTATTTTTATGAAATGGTTGCACAAAAACTGTAAAAGGTGTATAATATGGTTAAGGTAGTATAGGGGAAAATAATAGTATTAATGCATTAAATGTATGACTATTATTACATCAAACTTTATTACTCTAGGGATATTGAGTAATAGTAAAAATTCGAAGTTAAGAAATTAACTTCGATTTTTTATTATTAACAAATAAAATTGTTTAATTGAGGTAAGTTTGAAGTAGCTGAATTTAAGAAGTTTAGATAAATAATTGTATAAAGCATATTAATATGATAATATATGTCTTAGTGTAGAATATTCTCATTATCCCAAATTCATGAGTAATATAATGATTACTATTTTTAAATAAAAAAATAGTATAGAAAGGAAAAAAATGAAGAATTTAAAGTTTGATGGAACTCAGTTAAAATATATAGCTATAATTGCTATGACAATTGATCATTTAGCATGGCTATTATATCCAGGTTTAGTTAAAGAAACAATACCAGTACTTATGCACATAGTAGGACGTTTAACAGCACCGATTATGTGGTATTTTATCGCAGAAGGATGTTATTATACAAAAGATATTAAAAAGTATTTCTTTAGAATTATGAGCTTTGCTGTTATCAGCCACTTTGCTTTTTGTTTTGGTTTAGGTATACCGTTTAATATTATGGCAGGAAGTATATTTAATAAAACAAGTGTCTTATTCCCATTAGCGATGTCGGTTTTATTAATCGCAATCTTTAGAAGTGAGAAGATAAGTAACGCATTAAAGATTTTAGCAATTATTGTTTTCTGTTTATTAACATTTGTAGCGGATTGGTCTTCAATAGCTTTAATAATGCCATTCTTTTTATATAATCATAGAGGTAATAAAAAACAACAAGTATTTGACTATATTATCTGGATAAGTGTTTATGCAGCTATTTATATTATCTTTATAGATGTATTTTATGGAGTATTACAGTTTGCAACTTTACTTTCATTACCATTATTAATGAGATATGATGGAACTAGAGGTAAGCATATTGGTTCTAAGTGGTTCTTCTACTATTATTATCCAATACATTTGGCAATTATAGGTATTTTTAGAATTATATTATACGGAAATATACCATTGGTTTTTTAGAATTAGTGTGGACGTAGCAAATCAAAAGAACATGGTTAAATTTAATACAACGAAAACTAATATAGAGGTTCCTTATTAAGATAAAACTTAATAAGGAACTTTTTATACAGTACGATATCAATATGTAGTAAAAAAGTATAAGATATAATATAATATGGATATTAAAAATAAACTGTTTTCGAAAGGATAAAATGAATAGTAAAGAAGAAAGACTTCAATGCCAAAAGTTATGGGCAAAAAATAAATATCTTATTTTAAGTCATTCAAGTAAAATATACTTAGAAATTAGAACATATTTAAAGCAAGAAGAAGTATCCATAGTTAAAGTGAATGAGTTTATAAAACAAGCTGTAAGTTTACCTGAAGATAAAGGACAAGTAACGAACGCGCTACATCATGTTTGGGGATATTTTAAAAAATTTGCGACAAAAGAAGAAAAAGATTATTTTTTTGAAATGATTGAAGAATATCATAATAATAAATATAAAATAGAAGATTTGATAAAAGAAGTAAAACATCTTCTAAAGAAATATCCAAATAAATATTTAGAAGAATCTACTTTTATCAATGGAGGATAAGATGAGACTTTGGCATGAAGAACTTATATCAAAACTACCAAGGCAACAACTTTTAGGACAACATAGAGAATGCTGTGTATTAAGAGGAAATGGTTGGGGTAAGAAGCATGCAAGGGTGGGAGTGACTCAAAAATCGTATTTGAAGAAATCGATTTTGTTGAGTCACCCCCGCACAGTTTATTAGAGATCTAAAAAGCTTTTATAAAGCGAATTTAGATATCAATAAACTACTGCGTCTATGAGTTCTCATATGAACTTTGTTGAAGTTTAGGACTTTTTGGTCAGCTCCATTTTTCCTTTTCAAGTATCATGAATTAATCATGCAGGAAATGAAGAGTAGAGGATATAATGTTAGTAAAGAATGGCTAGATAAAAATTACAGAGGAAAAATTTGTGCTCCTCACAACGATCTAAAAGAATATAAAATCAATAAACCAATTTATAAAGAACACGATAAGTCATACTATGATGAGTGTATTGAGAATTTAGCTCAAAAGGATATTTTTATCTAGCTATATATTCATATTAAAATATTGATAGAAAATAAGTAAGGAGACAACAATGAAAATTTCAATTTTAAATTTAGCTCCATTAAGACAGGGGCAGAATTTTAAAGATGCTATTGATGCAATGGTTAAATTGGCAAAGAAGGCTGATGAACTAGGATATGAAAGATATTGGGTTGCAGAACATCATAATACAAAAAGTGTAGCAAGTAGTGCGACACAATTACTAATACAACGTACATTAGATAATACAAAAAATATTAGAGTAGGATCAGGTGGAGTAATGTTACCTAATCATAGTCCATATATAGTTGCAGAGCAATATGGCACTTTGGAGACTCTTTATCCAGGTAGAGTTGATTTAGGTTTAGGGCGTGCACCGGGCACTGATTATAACACTGCGCGAGCTATTAGAAGAAATACAAATAGAGAGATGGATTTTAAAAAAGAAGTCGTGGAGTTATCTGGGTATTTTAAAGATACGAGACCTGTTCATGCATATCCAGCTGCAGGGCTTGACGTACCACTATACATACTAGGTTCAAGTACAGATAGTGCCTATGTCGCTGCTGAACTTGGATTACCTTATTCATTTGCATCGCATTTTGCCCCAGCTATGATGGAAAATGCAGTAGCAATTTATAGACATTACTTTAAACCATCAGAAGTTTTAAGTGAGCCGTATGTAATTTTAGGTGCTAATGCAGTTGTTGCAGATACCGATGAAGAAGCAAAAAGATTATCAACAACTCAGATTCAATCATTTTTAAATATAATAACTAGCAATCCTCAAGGTATGATGCCTCCGGTACAATCAGAAGAAGCGGTTTGGAAAAATTATATCGCTACTACTAAGGTACCACATTTTGGTCCAATTGCATTTGAACATGATGAGATAGTTGATCATGAGAAATCTGTTGTTGCTCAGATGACAAAAATTTCATTTATAGGTAATAAGGAAACTGTAAAAAATCAAATTTTAGGTTTAAAACGTAGGGTAGAATTTGATGAGTTAATGATAAATTCATATATCTATGATGAACAAGCTCAACATTACTCATATGTACTGTTAAAAGAAGTGATTGATGAGATTAATGGATAGCCTATCGGAGAATCTAGAAATATAACTTCTTAAAAACTTATAATGTTCTTGAAAACTAAATTGATGACAAAAGTAGATAATTAGTGTATTATGAAATCAAATAAACTTAAAATAGTTAAAAAAGAGGTAAATTATGGAAAAATATCTAATTAATGAAGAATTTGTCAATGTGAAATCAAGAGTAGATGAATATTTAGAAAAAAATAATATTCATCAGTTTTTAAATATTAATCAAGGTGAATATGCTAAAAATGTAGATTTAGAATTAGAAGATATTCAATACATAGTTTTTGGAAATCCTAAAGTAGGAACATTACTAATGCAAGATGACTTATATCTAAGTTTTAACCTACCGCTGAAATTGCTACTGATTAAGAGAGAAGATAAGACAGAAGTATTATATGAAAAACCTACTTCTTGGTTAAAAGAAGAACATTCTGATAGAATAAAAGACATTTTACCAAAAATGGATAATTTGTATTTGGATATTATTAGCTATATTGATGCTTAATTTTTAAAAAAGGATTTGGCGAAGAATAATCTGAATTCTGTTTATTTAATATTAAATTAATGTAAGAAACAACTCAGAATGGTAGAAAAATTATTTGAAAAAATAGATTTGTATTAGACTAATGTTATCAATGGTTATTGTGAGTGTTTTGTGATAAACTGTTACTAGTATACATAGGAGGTATGAAAAATGTTAAAAACTAATTTTTTAGATGTAGAATTATCTAATCCACTAATGAATGCATCTGGTGTACACTGCATGACAACTGAGGAGTTAGATGAATTAGCAGGAAGTGCTGCTGGAGCTTTTGTAACAAAAACAGCAACTCGTGATCATAGAGAAGGGAATCCTGAACCTAGATATTATGATACTAGTCTGGGAAGTATTAATTCAATGGGGTTGCCGAATAATGGTTTAGATTATTATTTAGATTATGTTATTGAACGTCAAAGATCAGGTGCAAAATTACAGTTTTTATCGGTAACTGGTATGAGTTATGAAGAGAATATTGGTTTACTAAAGAAAATTCAAGAGAGTGAATATGAAGGAGTTACTGAGTTTAACTTATCATGTCCAAATGTGCCGGGGAAACCTCAAATAGCTTATGATTTTGAACTTACTGATAAATTATTAGCTGAGGTATTCACATTCTTTACGAAGCCTATTGGAGTTAAGCTGCCTCCATATTTCGATATTGCCCACTTTGATGCAATGGCTAAAATTTTAAATAAATATCCATTAACGTATGTAAATAGTGTAAATAGTGTAGGGAATGGTTTATATATTGATTTAGATAAAGAACAAGTAGTTATCAAACCAAAAGGTGGTTTTGGAGGACTTGGTGGAGAATATATTAAACCAACAGCTCTAGCGAATGTTCGTGCATTTAGAGAACGCTTAAATTCTAGCATTAAAATTATTGGAACAGGTGGAGTTATAAATGGTAAAGATGTGTTTGAACACATTCTATGTGGTGCTGATTTAGTGCAAGTGGGAACAACTCTTCATAAAGAAGGAGTTTCAGTGTTTACTAGACTTACTAAAGAATTAGAAGAAGTAATGAAAGAAAAAGGATATACTACAATAGAAGACTTTAAAGGTAAGTTGAAAATTATAGATTAACTTGTAATAAATAGTGATTATTATTTTTAAAAAACGTATATATAATAATAAAAACCTAAAATAAGTAATAAAATACTTGAAAATTTTTATGAAAATTGATATTATATTATGTACAGACAAATTATAGCACATATAAAGGCAAGAATATGGCTTGCAAGTTTCTACCATCAGACCGTAAATTTGATGACTATGGGCAATCTTATTATAATGTTATTACTTTGAATTAATTTTTAAAGTATTTATTTGTAGTAGAATTTTAAATCGCCTATAAGTAATTATAGGTGATTTTTTGTATTTATATAGTTATATTTGTCAAAATTAATATATAACTAAGGAGAATAGTATTTTGAAAACTTTTATTTTAAGTTTACAGCATGTTCTTGCTATGTACGCAGGAGCGGTAATTGTTCCGATTATAGTAGCAGGAGGTCTTGGACTTACAGCGGAACAAACAACATATTTAGTTTCAGTTGACATTTTTATGTGTGGGATTGCTACATTTTTACAAGTTTATAGAGGTAAATTTACAGGTATTGGATTGCCAGTTGTATTAGGTTGTACTTTTACGGCTGTTGCACCAATGATAGCAATTGGTAATAGTGTAGGATTAGCAACTATGTATGGAGCAATTTTTGTTTCTGGATTAGTTGTAGTTCTTATAGCACCATTTTTTGCTAAAGTTGCCAAATTATTTCCTCCAGTTGTTACTGGTAGTGTTGTGACTATTATTGGTATTACTTTAGTTCCTGTGGCTATGAATTATATAGCGGGAGGACAAGGGTCTAAAGATTTTGGTAATCCTAAAAATATTATACTTGCTTGTATAACACTTACTATTATTTTAGTTATTTATAAATTTACAACTGGTTTTATACATTCTATAGCAATATTACTTGGTTTAGTATCAGGTACTATTATTGCTAGTTTTATGGGAATGGTAAGTTTTTCTGAAGTTTCTCAAGCTGGTTGGTTCCAACATCCAACGCCGTTTAAATTTACTGGTTTTGAATTTAATATTAGTGCGATTTTAACATTTACAATCGTTGGTATTGTAAGTATGATAGAATCAACAGGAGTGTATTATGCCCTAGGAAATATTTGTAATCAAGATGTAAAAGAACCTGATTTAAGAAGAGGTTACTTGGCAGAAGGATTAGCTGTTATGATAGGATCATTAGTTAATGCTTTTCCTTATACGACTTATTCACAAAACGTAGGTTTAGTACAGATTTCAGGTGTTAAGAGTAAAAAAGTAATGTATGTCATGGTTCTTTTATTATTGGTATTTGGATCTATACCTAAAATAGGTGCTTTAGCAACAATTGTACCTCAACCAGTATTAGGTGGTGCTATGATAAGTATGTTTGGTATGGTTCTTGCTTATGGAGTTAAGATGCTTGGAAATACTGATTTTGCTAAACAAGAAAATCTTATGATCATTGCTTGTTCAGTAGGATTAGGATTAGGTGTTACAACAGTACCAACAGCTTTTGCACAATTACCAAGTTTTGTTCGTATGTTCACTGATAGTGGTATTGTTTTAGGAACAGTTGTGGCAATTGTAATGAATTTAATATTTAATAGAAAATCAAAAAAAGAAAATAGTAATTAATAATGAATCTTTTAGAGAAATCAAGTTTTCTTTAATGATACTAAATTGACTAGAAATTTAAAATTTTATAATAAAGTCTAGTTCATCAATAATATTATTGGAAGTGTCTTTTTAAAATCAAATTCTATAGAATTATGATTTTAAGTCACTTCCTTTTTTTATTTAAAATACTTAATAATCAATGTTTTTTATGTACAAAATAATTTTTGTGTAGTATAATTTAATTAAAGGTCAATTTTAGTCAATGAAGGAGGTGCCCTCATGAATAATAATATGACAGATATTCTTGAACAATACATTATGAGCTTATTTAATGAAGCTTCAGAAGATCATATAATTATAAAAAGAAGTAATGTCGCACAAAAATTTGACTGTGTACCATCCCAATTAAATTATGTAATAAAAACGAGATTTACTCCCGAACATGGATTTATAATTGAAAGTAAACGAGGGGGCGGAGGTTTTATTAGAATAACCAAAATAACCTTGCACACAAATAAAGATTATATAGATTATTTAATTGAGACGGTAGATAATGAGATAATTGAGGTAGAGGAAGCTATAAGAATAGCTAAAATTTTACTTGAAAAAGATTATATAGATAAATTTGACTATAATCATTTTATAGATAGTGTTGAAGTAATAACATCTGTTCACAATCAATTTTTAGAACATATAGATGAAAACAGTATAGAAGAGATGATTTTTAAAACAAAATCAAATTTAAAAGATTTAACAATAAGATTTTTAACTAATATAAAATATAATAAGAGAGGATAAGGTTATGTACATAAGATTTAATGAAACTGCCCTTATGGTGCTGACGTCGGCGAAAGAAGAAGCGAATGACTTTGGTGTAAAGGCTGTTGGAACTGAACATTTATTATTAGCTATGCTTAGTATGAACAATACATTAGCATGTAAAACACTTAATAAATACGGTGTTTATTATGATGATTTTAGAAAAAATGTTGTAGACTTTTATGAAGCAGAATTAGAAGGTACAGATTTTTATAGAAATGTATTAATGAAGATAGACTACACGAATGGAGCTGTTAGAACTATAGAGAAAAGTCAACAGTTTGCAGATGATACATCTAGTTTTGTAGTTACTAGTGAACACTTATTATTATCTTTGCTGAATGAGAAGACAGGAACTGCTGTTCGTTTATTGACTGACAAGCTAGGAGTTAATGTTGATGCGTTAATTACGGAACTATTTGAATTATTAAAACAAAGTCAAGGACTTCTTTCTAAATTATTTGATGGATTTAAAAAGTTAGAAGCACCGGAGGATAGTTCAGCAAAAACTAAAACTTTAAATTCCTTAGCTAAAGATTTAACTAAAGATGCATTCAATAATAAATTAGACCCTGTTTTAGCACGTGATAAAGAAATTACTAGAATGATAGAAATTTTAAATAGACGTACAAAAAACAATCCAGTGCTAATAGGTGAACCCGGGGTAGGTAAAACTGCAATAGTAGAAGGATTAGCTGAAAGAATAGTATCTCAAAATGTTCCAAGTAATTTATTAGGTAAAAGGGTAATGGTGCTTGATATGGGAACATTATTAGCTGGTACTAAATATCGTGGTGAATTTGAGGAAAGATTGAAAAATATAATTGCTGAGATAGAAGATGCCGGAGATATTATCTTATTCATCGATGAAATTCACACAATTATTGGTGCGGGAGGAACAGAAGGTAGTGCAGATGCATCAAATATTCTAAAACCCGCCTTATCTCGTGGTTTAATTCAATGTATTGGTGCGACAACAACTGAAGAATACAGAAAGTACTTTGAAAAAGATGCTGCATTAGAACGTAGATTTCAACCGATTAAGGTAGAAGAACCGAGTACGGAAGATTCTATTAAAATATTAGAAGGATTACGACCTAAATACGAAGAACATCATAATGTAGAAATATTAGATGAAGCGCTAGATGCGGCAGTTAAATTAAGCACTACTTATATTACTGATAGATGTCTACCAGATAAAGCGATAGACTTAATAGATGAAGCATGTTCAAAAGTTAAATTAAGATTTTATAAATCTCCTGAAAAATTAAAAGAATATGAAGATGAACTAAGTCGCTTGAATAAAGAAAAAGATAGAGCGGTAATTAATCAAGAATTTGAAATTGCTGCGAAAAAACGTGATGAAGTAAATCAAATAATTAGCAAAATAGAAGAATTTAAAATCTCTTGGCAAGATAGTTTATCTAAAGATAAAATTAAGATTAGTTCTGATCACGTAGCAGAAGTTCTTGCTGCTTGGACTGGTGTACCTGTAACAAAATTAACAGAAACTGAGAGTGAGAGACTTCTGAAATTAGAAGAGATTTTACATAAGCGTGTTATTGGGCAAGATGAGGCAGTTGTTAGTTTAGCTAAAGCAGTTAGAAGAGCGAGAAGTGGCTTTAAAGCACCAAATAGACCAATAGGAAGCTTTATTTTCTTAGGACCTACAGGAGTAGGTAAAACAGAACTTGCAAAAAGTTTATCAGAAGCATTATTTAGTTCTGAAGATAATATGATACGTATTGACATGAGTGAATATATGGAACCACACTCAATTAGTAGACTTGTAGGAGCTCCTCCAGGTTATGTAGGTTATGAAGAAGCGGGACAATTATCTGAACAAGTTCGTCAAAAACCATATTCAGTAGTATTATTCGATGAAATAGAAAAAGCCCACCCATCAATATTTAATATTTTATTACAAGTTTTAGATGATGGACGTTTAACTGATGCTTCAGGTCGTGTAGTGGACTTCAAAAATACTATTATAATTATGACTTCAAATGTTGGAGTAAGTGAACTAAGTGATCAAAAATTCGTAGGTTTTGGTGGAAGTGAATCAATTAAAAATGATTACAAAAATGTTCAAAATACTATGATGGAAGCATTGAAAAAACAATATCGTCCAGAATTTCTAAACAGAATAGATGATATTATTGTCTTCAAGACTCTTGAAAAAGAAGAACTTGAAAAAATCTCTGAATTATTAATAGATGGTTTATCTAAACGATTAGAAGATAGAAACATTACTATTAAACTTACGAAAAAAGCAATGGCTAAAATTGTAGAAGATGGTAGCATAAAAGAATATGGTGCTCGTCCATTAAAACGTAGTATTCAAAAAAATATTGAAGATTTATTGAGTGAAGAATTATTAAGAAATCCTGAATTAACTGGAACTATCAATATTGACTACAAAAATGATCAATTCGTTGTGAAAAAAACTAAGAGGTAATTATGGCGAAGGTTAGTGTAAAGTACGAATGTAATGCCTGTGGTTATCAGAGTTTGAAATATATGGGAAGGTGTCCGAGTTGTAAAAAGTGGGCATCTATGGAAGAAGTAGTTGAAGCGAAAAAGGCTTCTAAGCATACAGAGTTTGAAGTTAAGATAAATGATACAGAACGTGTAGAAGCTGGGAAATTAAAATCAGTTTCTACACAGGAT
>NZ_CAUSAI010000053.1:0-10985 GCF_963529685.1 uncultured Gemella sp. | reverse complement strand
GAACCAAGACTTCGAGCCAGTGAAACCAACAGAGAAGGTTACAGTCAAAGACAAATCTCACTTAACTCCAGAAGAGAAAAAACAAGTGGAAGACAAAGTCAAAGCTAAGAACCCAGGTAAGAATGTAACGGTAGGAGACGACGGAACAGCAACAGTGACAGACCCAACAACAGGAATCAGTCATACAATTCCAGGAACAGAGCTAGTGAACCAAGACTTCGAGCCAGTAATACCAACTGATAAGATTCCAGTAAAAGATCCTGTTAACTTAACACAAGAAGAACAAAATAAAGTTAAAGAATCAGTTGAAAAAGTTAATCCAGGTAAAAAAGTTACAGTAGATAAAACTGGAAAAGTTACAATAACTGATCCAAATACTAATATAAGTCATGAGATACCAGGAGAAAAATTAATAACTCTTGAGCCACCAGTTGTTGATATTCCTGAATATACAGATCCAATAGGAACAACAGGTGTTGATGAAAATGGAAATCTTATTGAACCTCCAATTAAGTATCAAACTAAACTTATCATCACTAAATGGGTTGATGAAAAAGGTAATGAGTTAAAACCGGCAGATGCTAAAGCTCCAAAAGTTTTAGGTGAAGCTAACGAAGCATTTGAAGCTGGTGAAATTGAAGGTTATGCGTTTGTAAGAACAGAAACTAAGGGTGATGTTGTAACTCATATCTTCAGAAAAGTAACTCCAACTAAACCAGAAGGTAACAAAGGGCGAACTAACGGAGAATCATCAGCAACAGATACGTCTATCATACCAAGTTCAACAGCTAAAGTTGAAAAATCTACTAAACGCTTGGCGAACACAGGTAAATCTGAAACTAATACAGGTTTAGCAGGATTAGGATTAGCTATGTTAGGAAGTCTATTAGCTGTTGCTAAAAGACGTAAAAAAGATGAAGAGTAAAAATTACTAAATCATCAAAAATAATTCTTTGAAATTATCTGTTTAGATAATCAAGAAGTCAAGAAATCCAAGAGTGAATTAAAAGATTCATTTCTTGGATTTTTTGTTTTGGTTAGGATTGTGGAAATAATGCCCTATCAAAGCATTTCTCAGAATGACGCTCAGAGTGTCGCTCAAGATGGCGTTCATAGTGTTGTTGAGGATATCACTCAGGTAGTTGCTCAGAGTGTCGCTCGTGGTATTGTTAAGGATGACGCTCAGAATGACGCTCAGAATTATACTCATGGTGTTTCTCAAGATGTTATTCATGGTGATGCTCATGGTGTTATCTCTCAGAAAATTGTTCAGGGAGTCGTTCGTGATAAGGTAGTTCTCGTAGAGTTTATCAAAGAAAAAGTAAGAAGTAATGATAAGATTACAAGAAAGATCATTGCCGAAGAAGCTGGAGTTAGTGTAAAGACTATTGAAAGGGCTATAAAAGAAATAGATGACCTTAAGTATGTAGGTAGAGGACGTAATGGTCGTTGGGAACTTAATGAGTAAAAGTAAGTTAAAATATAAAGAATTTAATGAGTTTTTCAAAAGTTCTGAATTTTAAAAAAAGTTTATATGAGAACTTATAGATGCAGTGATTTATTGGTATCAAAATTCGATTTGTAAAATCTTTTTAGATATTTCATTAAGATTATTATAGGTTATAAGAGAGTGAAGATTTGAAATTATTAAATAGGTTATTAAGGTTAATATGGGAAAAAGGAATAGTAAAACATAAAGAATTAAATAGGTATCCCTTATAATTCGTGTACAATAAATTCCCCTGAAAAAACAACTGCTGTAAACATTGCTGTACTAAGTGTTTACAGCAGTTTTATGTTTTCTCTAAGTAATAAACTTTGGAATGCTTACTAAAATGATTGTAAGCGTCCAATAATAAGATAAGAACCCTTCGCCTAGTGCGGAGAACTCCTATTTACAAATTTAAAGATATTGAAGATTCATAGATAAGAAAGAGATATTCTATGGAAATAGCGGCGTTGGAAAAACATACTTAGCTATTTCTATAGGAGTAACCGCAGCTCAGAATAGGAAATCCACCTACTTTATTAAATGCGCACGTCTGATAGAAATATTAAAAAAAGCTCAGTTAGAAGGTAGGTTAGAAGAAAGATTAAAGAAATTTTGTGGTTATAAATTATTAATAATAGATGAATTAGGATATCTTCCAATAACCAAAGAGGAATCTAAATTGTTCTTCCAATTAATAGATAGACGTTATGAAAAACATAGCACTATAATAACTACTAATATAAATTTTTCACAGTGGGATGATGTATTTGGCGATCCATTAATCGCTAGTGCAATAGTTGATAGATTATTACACCATTCACATGTAGCTAAAATAACTGGAAATTCTTATAGACTAAAAAATTTTTTCCAAAAGGCAGATGAATAAAATGTACATTTTTATTTTGAATTTTTTTGACATATTTAGATTGAAATTTATAGGAATTCGGGGATAGATTTTTTTATACACTGAATTTATTATATACCTCTCTTTACACCTTTTCCGTAATAATTTTACTATATCCATACTAGGAGAATACATTGAAAGAAAATATAAAATAATGTATAATAAGAGTATAGAATACTAATAAAGGATAATTTATTATTATCGTTTATTAAATAAGGAGCAAACAATGTTTAAAATCAATGAAAATGAAAAAAATTTTTTAAATAATGTAGATGAATTAATAAATACTTATATTCAAACTTTACCACCACAATATTTAAATTTTATTCAACTAAAAAACGGCAACAAACTACGCCCTTTATTAGTATATTATGGATTCACATTACATTCATCAAAAATCAATAAAAGATTAATTAATATTGCATACTCAATTGAACTTATTCATAAAGCATCGACTATAATTGATGATATAATTGATGAGGATATTAAGAGACGAGGATTTGATGCTTGTCATGTTCAACATAGTATTAACGAAGCTATAATTCTATCCATTCATATGCTGGGGGAAGCATTTTCGAAACTTTATGATGAAATACATATTAATAATATAATTTCTATGATGATTAAAAATATGTGTATAGGCACTTTAAAAGAATTAAATATATCTACGTATACAAATTCAGATGAAATAACAGAAATTATTAATCTACAAACAACAGGAATAATAAAAAACTGTTTATTAATTGGCTTTACTTTAAACACTACCGATATAGATTATAATGATATCGAAATATTAGGAAGTAAGTTAGGATACTTATTCCAACTATTAAATGATTGCGAATCAATTTTTAATCTAGAGTTTATTAATGCAAACAAAGGGAATTATAATTTTGACTATAATAAAATTAGAAAAAATATTTGTATAACATATTTACAATCTTATCTTAACAGACGTGATATTGAAACTATGCATACTTTAACCCCTTCCAGCATATCGAAATTGTTTAAAAAATATAAAATAAAAGACCATATATTGAGTGAGATATCTTATATAAAAAAAGATATCTATAGTATTTTAGATGAATTAAGTCATAGATATAACATATATCGATTGAAATGTTGTATAGATTACACTATTGCAGTTGCAGAAAAAAGAGCTAATATTTAAATATACTAAATATACTAAATATATTTAAAAATTTATAAACATTTAAGACAATAGGTATATATGGAAGTAAGTGTTCTAGCATAAATGTATCACTATATACATATTTATTATTTGTAGTGTATAATTTATATATCTGTATATACTCGTTCATTTTTTCATGTTTATAGAGTTTATTTTCTGATTCGTATTCTTTTAACGTTATATTTTCATATTGTTTTATTATTTTAATTATATAGTATTGTATTATCTTGCTATACGCAAAATACCCAACACCAATTAGAAAAAATATTATAAGCCATGACACTATAAACATGTAATCGTTTGGAGTAGTTATTACAATATGATTTCCATTTAGTGTAAAAAAACGTTTGTCCATTGTAAACAAATATTCTAAAGTGTACATAATACCCAATATAGAAAAATAGTATTTAAATTTATTCATTAAATCAGTAATGCTTATAATCCATTTTGTTCTGTTAGGAATTAGTCGATTATAGTTAATATTACTAAATTTTTGTTTTGATATTTTATATATAAAATAAATATAAAATAAATACTTGAAATATAATCTTATGGCATAATATACTGTAATTATTAAAGTTATTGCTCCATAGTAAAAAATTACAGTATTCATATTGAGAATATTTAGTGAAATCAAAAAAAACAAATATAGTATACCTACAATAATAGATAATAATTTAAAGTATAATTTTGAAAAAATCATATTTAGCTTGTTATAATTTGCCATAAGATTATAATTATTAGATATCACTAATCCAGAAATATTTTGTTTAAATATTTCTTCCTCTTTATATATTTCCTTTATTGCCAAGATTTCTAAAAGTAAAATTAAATTGACTACTATAACATGAATATAGTTGTTATCTAGACTTTTATCCCAAAAAGAGATTAATAGTCCTATAAAAATCCATAATGAACTACATTTGAAAAAATTTTCGTTTGAAAAAAAAACCTTTATTTCCATTAACAACACTTCCTCCGATAATAATAAATTATCCTTTATTAATATTTATCTTAGAAAGTGGATTCTTATACTTCATTATTTCATCTTTTTTATTTGAAGTCACATGTGTATATATTTGTGTTGTTATAATATTGGAATGACCTAACAAGACCTGTATATGTCGAGTATCTACATCTTGATCTAATAACATGGTTGCAAATGTATGTCTAAACATATGTGGAGTTATATGTAAATCTATATTTGTTAATAAACAATATTTTTTAATCATATTCCTTACAGACTGGCTAGATAATCTATTTTTTCGTTTATTTATAAAAAAATAATCTGATTTTATTAGCTCTTCAGAAAAAGTTTCAGAATATAGCCTAAGAGAATCTATTAAACTAGGATAACAAATGGGTATAATTCTTTCCTTCGCTCCTTTCCCATTTATTTTTATTACATTTCTAGAATAAACTATATTTTCCTTTTTTAACTTACAAGCTTCACTTATTCTCATTCCTGTTCCTATTAATAATTCCAGTAATGCCTTATCCCTTATAAGCTCTTTATAACGATATGAAACATTATCACATAATTGTATTTCTTGATATATATATTTAAATAAGATTGAAAGTTCTCTTATAGGAATTATTTTAGGTAAAATGAACGGCTCTTTTATTTTGATCTTAATTTTTTGAAAAGGATTGTATTCGATGATGTCCTCGTTATTTAAGTAAGAGAAAAAAGCTTTTAATGATGCTATCTTCCTTTTAATTGTTTTTATAGCATAATTCTTAAATTTTAGTTCACAAATATATTCACTTATATTTTCCTTTGAGTTAAAGTCGTTTTTATCAATCATAAATTTTCTAAATTGTTCTAAATCTGTACGATACGCCTTTAATGTTTTTTGGTCTAAATTATTCTGAATTTCACATAATAGTAAGTATTTTAATATTAATTTATTTAAATTCATAGTTTTAATCCTCTTATATTTACCAATTTACTAATTTTAATTATACCTCAGTTTTGGAAATAGGAATAATGTTGATAGCATAAATATAGATGTTTTATATATGATTTCTCTTCTTTTCTACTTCTTATAATAAGATTTACCATATTTTATTTTTATATTGAAAAAATAAAGCGATTACATTATAATAAAAATAAATATTGCTGTTAATAATATAGGTATAAGAATATTCTTGGGTACAAGCAATATTTTAATTTGCAAGGAATAGCATATAGGAATGAGATATTTATCTTGTATAAAAAATATTTTTTGTATGAAGATGAAGTTAGTTAATAATAGCGTAGAACTAAGGAGGAAAAAACAAGAAAATGATAAATTATAGACGTATTTTAGATTTTTTAACTGAGTATGGTGGGAAAGAGTATAAAGCTCCTGAGAAATTATCAGGGGATGAAAAGAAAAATAATGAAATAATAAAAAAAGAAGGACAGCATGTAGTAACTGAATTAAAAAAGATAATTCAAAAATGTAATAAAAAGTATAATTTTAAAAGGGATTGTAAAGTAAATTGGCAAAATTCAGGGAAAATAAAAAAGTATCTGTGGTTACAATTAAAGTATGAAAAACACAGAAATAGTAGTCCTATTAGTGTTTCTATATTTGTAGAAAAGGATGAAAAAGGTATTGCTAGATATAGAGTTTCTTTAGAGTTAAAGGGACCTAATCAAAATGACTCGCTAGATGAAAAGAAACGATTTAATAAAATCAAGGAAATTTACCATAAGCATTTAGATATTTCTAAAGGAGAAGGCATGGAGTATGTGCTAGGAAGTAATGAATATGGTACTCCCAAACGTATTTCAGAATCTCCAGAGAGCATCAAAGAAAAAATTAGGAGTGGTGTATATGATAAAGTTCAGATATGTGTTTATATAGAGAATACTCCTGAAAAGTCAGATGCGGACTATGAAGCTGAAATTCTGAGTGCAGTAAAAAAAATTAAACCTTATTATGAGTATGTTAGTGAGAAATTGGAAAAAGAGGGGGAGACTTCAACAATGAAGGGGACAGATAATAAGAATGAAATTGAAAACGATAACGAGATTATACATGAGAAAAATATTATATTATATGGACCTCCAGGAACAGGTAAAACATATAATACTGTTTATTATGCAGTTGCGATATGTGAAAATAAAGCTATAGATGATGTAAAAAAAGATTCATATTCTGATGTTTTAAAAAGATATAATGATTATAAAAATAGTGGAAAAATCGAATTTACTACATTTCATCAATCATATGGATATGAAGAATTTATTGAAGGAATTAAACCTTGTTCATCAGTAGAAGAAAAGAATACCAATGGTTTAGAATATAGTATAGTTTCTGGTGCTTTTAAGGCGTTTTGTGATATAGTGAAAGAAAAAAAAGAAAGAGGAAATAAGGAAAATTCTGTTTTTATCATTGATGAGATAAATAGGGGGAATATTTCGAAGATTTTTGGTGAACTTATAACATTGATAGAAGATACAAAACGAGAGGGAGAAAGAGAACAGATATCAGTGAAATTGCCGTATTCACAAGAATTGTTTAGTGTTCCTAATAATGTATATATTATAGGAACAATGAATACTGCAGATCGCTCTATATCTTTAATGGATACAGCTTTGCGTAGGCGTTTTCATTTTGTGGAGATGATGCCTGATGAAAAAGTACTTAAGGATATATCTATAAAAGATAAAGAGGGTAAAGATTCTGGAATAGATGTGCAAGAGATGGTTAAGAAAATTAATGAAAGAATTGAAATTCTTTATGATAGAGAGCATACTATAGGACATGCATTGTTTTTAGGATTAGTTAAAACTCCTACTGTGGAGAAGCTGGCATCTATTTTTAAAAAATCAATAATTCCTTTATTACAGGAGTACTTTTATGAGGATTATCAAAAGATTCAATTGATTCTAGGTGATAATGGAAAAAAAGAGGATTCGAATAAATTTATTTGTGATAAAGAAATAAATATAAGAGAAATATTTAATGGTGATATTAATGATATTGATGTACCAAATATTAAATATAGTATTAATGATGAAGGTTTTTATTCTATCGACAGTTATTTACAAATTTATAAAATGGTGAAAATAAATGAATAAAGTTTTCGAAGTAACTGAGTTTGATGTAATCACAAATAATGAGGATTATATTAATAGTGAAAAGTATAAATATCTAGAGTCTAATCAATTTAATATACTTTTAGAGTTTATAGAAAATTTCCGAGAAGAAGATGGAGATGTGTTTGATTTTATACGTATTTCATCGAGGCGTAATGTGGGAAAGGTCGTGTCTATTAGGAATTATGTAGGATTAATACAGGTAACTAATAACTTTCAAATACAAGTGCTTCCTAAGATTAGCTTTGCTTCTGGAGAAGATGTTGGAAATGAAAAAACTAAAAAGATATTTTTAAGAATGATTAGAAGTATGAGAAATTTTCCCAGCAAGATTTTCAGTGATGCAAATTTAAATATTAAAGAAATGAATTTGTATGAAATTTTTATAAATATGTATTTACAAGAAGTAAGACAACTTATTAAACGTGGTATTAAATTAGATTATGTTATTAAAGAAGATAATCAAAAATTTTTAAAAGGAAAGTTGTTGACTAGTTATCATATTAAAAAAAATCTAGTTCATAGGGAACGATTCTATGTTGCTTTTGATGAGTTTCATCCTAATAGACCGGAAAATAGATTGATAAAAGCTGCGTTATTGAGATTACTTCGTGTCACGATGAATTCTAAAAATGTTAAGGATATTAAACAATTATTGGGATCATTTGAAATGGTAGAGCCATCTGTTAATTACACTAAGGATTTTTCAAGAGTAAAAATAGATAGGACTACAAAAGAGTATACTATATTAATTCAATGGACAAAAGTATTTCTTATGAATAAATCATTTACAACATTTTCAGGTGATAATTTATCCAAATCATTATTATTCCCCATGGAAAAGGTCTTTGAAAGTTATGTTGCTCTTTATATTAAGAAAATTTTTGGAGCTGAAGGTTGGAAGGTTAAGTGTCAAGATAAAAGTTATCATTTATTTGATGAACCTAGGCCCCTATTTGCTCTTAAACCGGATATAGTTTGCAAAAAAGGCAATAGAATTGTTATTATTGATACTAAATGGAAAAATCTTATAAATAATGAGGGTAAAAATTATGGAATAATCCAGTCGGATATGTATCAGATGTATGCATATTCAAAAAAATATCAAACTTCTGAGATTTGGCTTTTGTATCCATTAAATGACGAAATGCGTAATCATAAACAGATTGAGTTTAGCTCAGGGACTGAAACAAAAGTAGGTGTTCATTTTGTTGATGTAGCCAATATAGAAGAATCATTGAAGGGGTTAATAGGAAAATTAGATGAGACAGTAGATATGGAAAGATAAAATTACAAATAATCTAGAATTACAAAATCGATAAAATTTTATTGTAGTGAAGTATGTATAAATAGTTTTGGGAGATTGTATAATCAAATTGGAGATGAAAAATTAAACCTAAATTTTAATGTTAAATACATGAAAATTACAAAGTGATGAAATTTTTCTTGAAATATAGAGCTGAACACTATCGTCCGAGAAGGACTCAAAGTTAGCTTAGGGAAAACACCAAAGATCCAGCAGGATTAGGATTAGCTATGTTAGGAAGTCTATTAGCAGTTGCTAAAAGACGTAGAAAAGATAAAGAGTAAAATCTTTAGAATATTTAATTATAAATCTTTCTACAATAATTAAATATTAAGTGTGAAGTCCTAGAGTATTAAAGATACTTTATAGGGCTTCTTACTTTTTTAAATCTAAGTTGTTTACGATTGTAAATAGTAGGTGAAGAATAATATATAAAGTAAGTTAAATAAAAAAGAATGCTATTATCCTAGTTTGAAATTGACATTTAGTTGTGGGAAAAGATTAAAAATAATGTTATAATTTATGTAGATGATAACAATCAAGATATATTTTTAGATGCTACAAAAGCAGTTTTAAAGAAATAAGTTGTTATTCTTAAAAGGACAAGAGAGTGTTAGACGAAAAGGTAGATTATATTATTTTTTCAGTTAAGAAAAATATAGGGTAAAGATTAAAAGTTCCAGAGATTTTGATGAGGAGAATATTCAAAAAATACTATTATACTTTTAGAGGTGAGAAGATTATGAATAAGGATAAGTTAATACCACATAATATGGATGAAGGAGAGAATAATCGTCAGTTTGATGATATTGTTAAGATTATCGAAGGTGCAAAGGCACGTGCTTATAGGAAAGTCAATGAAGAACTTATTTTAATGTATCAGGAAGTGGGTAAGTATATAAGTGAAAAAAGCAAAGAAGCGAGTTATGGATCAAATTTTGTGGATAGTGTAGCTGATTTTTTCTCTGAAAACTATCCTGAATTAAAAGGATTTACCCGCAGAGGGTTATATAGAATGAAGCAATTTTATGAGTTGTATAAGGATGATGAAAAAGTGTCACCATTGGTGACACAATTGAGTTGGACTAATCACTTGAAAATAATGTCAGGATCTAAAAGTAAAGAAGAGAGAAGATTTTACATTGAATTATCAATAAAAGAAAAATATTCGAAACGTGAATTAGAAAGGCAGATGGATAGTGGTTATTATGAAAGATATATACTTTCTAATGGTGAGAGTTTACCTGCTATACAAAGGATAAAAAATGAAACAAATAATTTGTTTATGGATAGGTATGTATTGGAATTTCTTGATGCACCAAAGATAGGGAATGAAAGAGATTTTCAAAAATCAATTCTCGAAAATCTAAAGAATTTTATACTAGAAATTGGTAAAGACTTCTCGTTTGTAGGAAGTGAATACAGAATACAGGTAGGCAAGCATGATTATTATATAGATTTATTATTCTATCACAGAGGATTATCTTGCTTAGTTGCATTTGAATTGAAGATGGGAGAATTTAAACCAGAATATATAGGAAAAATGAATTTGTATTTAGAAGCATTAGATAGAGAAGTGAAAAAGGAAACTGAAAATCCAAGTGTAGGTGTTATCCTTTGTACTTCAAAAGATGATGATGTAGTAGAATATACACTTAGTAGAAGCCTTTCACCTACAATGGTATCAGAGTATACATTAAAGCTTATTGATAAGGATTTGCTACAAAGAAAATTAAAAGAATATGCTGAGATTGCCGAAGAAACTAATGAATAACACATATTTTTAATTTAAAAGGGCTGACCCAAAAGTCCTAAATTTTAAAAAAGTGTATATGATAACTCATAGATGCAGTGGTTTATTGATATCTAAATTCGCTTTATAAAAGCTTTTTAGATATCTAATAAACTGTGCGGGGATGACTCGACAAAATCTTGTTTCTCCGAAATGATATGTACCCCTTTTACTGGACAAACCAGTGAAAGGGGTATTTTTATGCGTTA
>NZ_CAUSAI010000052.1:0-11665 GCF_963529685.1 uncultured Gemella sp. | reverse complement strand
TTGCAGTATATTCTTTATTATTTATGTTTAATGTTGTTTCTGCTTTGTCAAGAGTCTCTTTTTCGAAAGGAAGTATATAAGTTTTAGTTTCGCTGCTTTTAGAACCATCGATATTAAACGCTTTAACTTTAAGTGTTAGATTACCACCATTAGAAGTTATACCAGTTCCATTTTCAAAAGGATTAATATTAATTCCGTAATAAAATTCTGGTTTATGAGGATTTGCATTAGCAAATTTAATATCTGCATCTGCAGATTGGAAAGTTGGTTCACTTCCATCGATTGTGTATTTTATGTATCTTGTTAGTGTATTTATCAAATTATCTCGTTTAAAGGATACATCAATTGAATGAGAATAATGCTTAGCTAATTTAAATTTTTTCCCACTTAGTCCGTTGTAAGGTGAATAGTTAATTCCATCTTTAGAAAAATCAAATTCTTGATTTGGATCGGAAGTTTTTTTAACAGTTGTTCCGTCTAAAGCTGCTTTAATTGAAAACAATTCAGGAGGCTCTACACTAGATTTATTTTTTATAACGACATTTTTATCCTCCCAAGTAATAGTCCCATATTGTTTCACAATAGCAGCAGGATATTGGAAATCTCCGTAAATTACAACTTCTTTTTTGTCTGTAATTGGTATTTTTGCTTCTGATATTTCATAAACTGAATCAGTAGTATTAATTGTTTCAATTACTTTATTTGATACTGGTAACAGCAATTCAGAATCTTTTGCTTTTTGTATTTCTTTGTAGCTATATTTAATGTTCTGCAAACCGTCGTTATTTTTACCTTTTCCAACTTTACTATAATAATTGAAAATTAAATATTCTTGATTACTTTCTTTTACTATTTTTGCGATAGTATCAACATTTTTTCTAACTTTAGGCGTTACTATAGTGTTATCTTTTATATGGAGTTTTACATAAGTAGGATTTGTTGATTCTTCTTGTTTTGAATTTTTAGCAGTTAGAGTACTAAAATCAAATTTTAAAATCATATTTTGTGTTCCAAGAGTTTCGTTAATTGAAGCCATAACAGGAACGAAAACTTGTGTATATGTCTCTAGTTTATTGTTTGAATCGATTTTATTTTTATCCACATTGTAGGCAACAGTTTTTGGATAAACAGTACGATTTGGGAATTGTTTTTTGTATGCATCTACAAATTTATCAGTTTCATTAGCACTATAATTCTCAACTATAGTTGAGTCTTTAAATTCATTTTTTTGAATATCTTTACGATTTTCATGAGTTTTGTCACCATCATAGTATTTTAAGTCTCCTAAGTAACCTGTAAGTCCACCAAATGTGATAGGTTTAAATGTAACATTTACAGAATATTGACCATTTTTTACAATTAATTTTGTTTTATCATTGTCGATTGCAGCGGCAGCCATAGAAGGATCTTCCCCGTTGCCGAAGTTAATAGCTTCAGCAGTAATTTTATATTCTCCATCTTTTAATGCTTTAACGTCTTGTGGTACAGTAGCTGGTCCCTCAGCGTTATGAGCTGGAGTAGTACTTGTAGCAGCAGCTGGCGCAGTAACTGAAGTTGCTGGTGCAGTTGTAGCTGTTGGTGGCGTAGCTGGAGCAACTGCTGCAGGGGTAGTTGCTGTTGGTGGCGTAGTTGGAGCAACTGCTGCAGGGGTAGTTGCTGTTGGTGGCGTAGCTGGAGCAACTGCTGCAGGTGTTTCTGCTGCAAAAGCAAAGTTATCTTGATCATATGCTTCGATTGCCGCAATTGCTGAGAATATAGCTGTCGCGGATAGAACTTTTAATAATGTATTGTTTTTCATTTTCTATTTCCCTTCTTTCTTGTCTAAAAATGTACAAACTTTATTCACAATTTAGACACAATTAGTTTTGTAAGATTGGGAAAAATCCATGGCGTTACTTTGCTTTAGTAAGTAACGCTGAATTATTCCCAAAATGATGTTTATTTATTAATGAAAACAGATAAATTGTGTATTTAATTAACAAGATTAACACGTTATATAGCATTATTCATTAGTGTTTTAATGAAACCAAAATAAGGTAATTAATGCTGCTAATCGATTGTAATTCTGTAAGATTGATTTTTTAAAAAAACTTCAACATATAATCTGTACATCATTATTATATCACAGAAGATTGAATCAATAAAGATAAAAGTGATAATGAGTTTTATTTAAATTCAAAAATAAATAAAAATTACTATAAGATTATAGATTTAGTTAACAAGTTCGATATATTTTTATATGTTTATTCAATTTATAAAATATAAAAATATTATTATTAAAACTTTTTTGTATTAAACCAATATCATTTGTACTAAAGTTGTAAACCCTTAAACTAATTTGTTGACATTTATTTTTTTCTGTGCTACGATTTAAAAAGTAAATAGAATAAAATCACTGGGGGAGCCTTTAGGCTGAGATAACATAGTTAGACCCTTTGACCTGAACTAGATAATGCTAGCGTAGGAAATGTGAATGAATATAAATTGGATTATTCTATAAAGAATGATACTTTATTATTTGTAATATAATTTTCATAGTTCTCATACGTTGGTAGGAGGGCTTTTTTGTTTATCAATAGTGATGATATTTTATGTTTAATTTTATTAAAATAACAAGGGGGAATACCTATGAAACAAATTACTGAAATTATGGAGGAAAAAGCACTACCTATCGTTGATAAGATATATAATGATGGATTTATACAAGGGTTAATTGATGCGGATTTATCAAAGGAAGCTGTTGAGCATTATTTGAAAGCTGATGCATTATATTTAGAAAATTTTAGCGATATTTATGCGATGCTTTTAGCCAAAAGTAATGATAAAGTTGAGAAAAACTTCTTTTTAGGACAAATTAATTTTGTGTTAAACGAAGAAATTGCAGCTCATAAAAACTTAGCTGATTACATAGGAAGGGACTATTATGAAATAATAAAAGGTGGAGAGTGGTATCCATCTGCAGACCATTATATAAAACATATGTATTATAATGTGTTTGCTTTTGGTATGGCAGAAGCGTTAAGTGCAATGGCACCATGTCCGTGGATTTATAAAATGGTAGCTAGAAAAATTCTTGATAATCATAATTTAGCAGATGATCATCCTTTAAAATTCTGGGTAGAGTTTTATGCTGGCGGATTGGTTGATGAAGTACTTACTGAGTACTATAAAATAATAAATCGTGAAGCTGAATTTATGAGTGAAGAAGGGAAAACCCGTCTTGTTAAAAATTTCCTAGAAAGTTGTGAACATGAACGTCGCTTCTTCAACATGGCTTATACACAAGAGCGTTGGGATTTAGAGGTGTAGATTATGACAAAACTAAATATTGCTTTAACTATCGCTGGGACTGATCCAACGGGTGGAGCTGGTATTATGGCTGATTTAAAAAGTTTTCAAGCTCGTGAAGTTTACGGTATGGCTGTGGTCACTAGTGTAGTTGCTCAAAACACTTTAGGTGTTCAAATGATAAGAAACTTAGATTTAGATATATTAGAAGCACAATTAAAAAGTGTATTTGATGATATAACACCGGATAGTATAAAAACTGGAATGATAGCAAATGCTAACATGATGAAGCTGATTAAGAAGTATTTACCTAAAGATGTACCTTACGTGGTAGATCCAGTCATGGTTGCGACAAGTGGGGACAAATTAATTGATGATGTCGCTAGAAAACATCTAAAAGAAGAAATATTACCACTAGCTACTATTATTACTCCAAATGTTCCAGAAGCAGAAGAAATAGTTGATTTTAAAATAGTAACTGAAGATGATGTAAATCGTGCAGGTAAATTTATTATTAATGAGGTTGGATGCAAGTCGGTAGTAATTAAAGGTGGTCATTTAACCGGTGAAGCAAAAGACTATTTATTCTTAAATGATGGAACTAAGAAAGTATGGACTAGCGAAAGATTTAAGACTAACCATACACACGGAACCGGTTGTACATTTTCAGCAGTTATTACAGCTGAATTAGCAAAAGGAAAAAGTATTATAGAAGCTGTAGATATTGGGAAAAAATTCATAACTGCTGCGATTAAAAATACACCAGAGATAGGTCATGGTAATGGACCTGTAAATCATATTGCGTTTAAAGGAGATTTATAAATATGACAAGTTTAAAATTATTAAAAGAAAAAGCACCATTGGTAATATGTATAACTAATGATGTGGTAAAAAACTTTACAGCAAATGGTTTAGTAGCATTGGGAGCATCACCAGCAATGAGTGAGTATCCAGAAGACTTGGAGGATTTACTAAAATATGCTGGAGGATTATTGATTAATATTGGTACTTTAACTGATGAAACATGGAAGCTGTATCAAGATGCACTGAAAATTGCAGAAAAATATAATGTACCAGCAGTATTAGATCCGGTAGCATGTGGAGCGGGAGCATATAGAAAAAAAGTAGCAGATGATTTAATAAATAATTACAAACTGGCAGCTATAAGGGGAAATGCAGGCGAGATAGCATCTTTAGTAGGAATAAATGTAGCTTCTAAGGGAGTAGATAGTGCTGGAGTAGATAATATTGATGAAATTGCCTTAGCAGCGAACTCTAAGTTTAATATACCGGTAATAGTAACAGGTGAAGTAGATGCTATTGCAGTTGATGGAAAAGTAGTAACGATTCATAATGGAAGTGCAATGATGCCTAAAGTTATTGGAACAGGATGCTTATTAGGAGCAGTAGTGGCGAGTTTTATTGGATTAGAGAAAGGTGAAGAATTAAAATCACTAGAAACAGCAATGCTAGCATATAATATTGCCGGGGAAATGGCGGAAAAACGTCCGAATGGTCATTTGCCAGGAACATTTAAAGTTGAATTTATGAATGCATTATATGAAATCACTGATGAAGATATAGCTACATTTAAAAAGGTGAAGTAATTATGTTTAATAAAGAACTATTAAAACTATATTTTATTTGTGGAACTACTACTTGCCAAGGAAAAGACTTATATTCAGTAGTTGAAGAAGCTTTAAAAGGTGGAATTACCTTGTTTCAATTTAGAGAAAAAGGTAAAGGAGCTTTAGAAGGTAAAGAAAAAGTAGAATTAGCAATAAAACTACAAAATCTATGTAAAAAATATAATGTCCCATTTATAGTAAATGATGATATAGAATTATCATTAGAAATAGCTGCTGATGGGGTTCATGTAGGGCAAGATGATCTCGGCGTTGATGAGATTAGAAAGTTGATGCCGGATAAAATAATTGGTCTTTCAATAGGAAACGAAGAAGAATTAAAACAATCTAAAGTCGAATATGTAGATTATGTTGGAGTTGGTCCTGTATTTGTCACACAGTCAAAAGATGATGCAGGTGGTGCTATTGGTTATGAAGGACTTGAATTAATGAGAAAATTATTGCCAACTATGCCATTGGTTGCCATTGGTGGAATACAGACACAACATATTAAAGATATTATGAAGACAAACGTTAATGGCGTTTCAATAATCTCAGCAATATCATATTCAAAAAATATAGAGAAAACTGTTCGAGAGATGAACGAACAATTTAATAATTAGCCTCCAAAGGAAATCGCCTCTTAACGAAAGTTGAGAAGCGATAAAGAGAGTAGAATAAAAATCTTACCATGTTTTTAATCTACTCTTTTTTATTTTTAATATAATGCAATTTGCAATTAAACTTATGTAATTATTTGATTCTTAAAGCTATTAAGTATATAATTAGTGTGAAAAAAAGAATGCTAAATATAGTGCAGGAGGAAATTTTATGACGAATATAGTGTTAATACATGGAACATGGTGTGATGGAACTGTCTGGGGGGAGTTTGTGGATGAATTAGAAAAATTAGGTTTAAAAGTATATACTCCAACTCTAAAATATCATGATTTACCTTATGAAGAAGTAGAAAAAAAGGTAGCAGATGTTAGTTTAGATGAGTTTACAGATGATATTGTTGAGTTAATAGAAACTCTAGATGAAGCACCAATAGTACTAGGACATTCATTAGGTGGGCTTCTTGCTCAGAAAGTTGCTACTAGGACAAAGGTTAAAGGTTTGGTATTAATGGGGACTGCACCAGCCGCAGGAATTTTTGCCTTTTATCCTAGTATGGTAATTTGTTTCTATAAACACTTTCTTCGATGGGGATTTTGGAAAAAATCTATGCCACCGTATAAACATGCATTCTACGATTATTGTATGAATAATCAGGATGAAGCAGATAAAGAAAGAGAATTTTCTAAATTAGTTCCGGAATCAGGTTTCACTTATTTCCAAATGGCATTACCATTTTTAGATAAACAAAAAGGTGCATATATTGATTTTGAAAAAGTAAAAGAACCAGTACTAGTAATAACTGGAAGTGAGGATAGAATGGTACATCCAAATATCGCAAAGGCAACGGCTAAGAAATATAAGAATGCAACTTTGAGTGTTATTGAAGGATCAGATCATATGTATGAAGCTCCTAGATACCGAAGTAAGACGGTAGAAGCAATAGATAAATGGCTAATAAGTAATAAACTAAATTAAAAATTTTGAGAAGAAATAGTCATTTATAGAAATGAAAAAGTAAATATTCGTGAATTTTCAAAAAACTTTTTAAAAATTTTCAAAAAAAGTATTGACATTTTTATTTACTGATGATAATATAGAGTCAAGTTCAAAATTACCGATATTCAAATAAGTACTTTATAGGAACTTTTACAGAGAGTGTGAGTAGGTGAAAGCACACAATGCAGATGATAAAGGAAAATGGTTTGAATGGTAAAAAAAGTGAGTTTAAAACACAAGCTTTTTTCGTAGGCGTTACGTTACAAACGCACACTTTATCGGATATATTCTAGATACATAGACGATGCAGTGGTAAAGTTCGTAGTTTACGAAAAAGTAAGGTGGTACCGTGAAATTAGTTTCGCCCTTATTCTCTTAGGAGAGTAAGGGTGTTTTTTTTACATAAAACTCATTAAAAACCCAATATCATTAAATATAAAACAAAAGGAGAAAATTATAAATGAAAAAACTATTATTATTAGTAACAAGTTTCATACTTGGATTCGTATTAATTGGATGCTCAAGCGCATCAAAAACTGAGAAAAAAGGAATCGATGTTGATAAACTAGATCCTAGCAAACCTGTAACTGTAAAAGTTGGGGCTACTAACGTACCTCACGCAGTATTATTAGAACACGTTGCTCCACAACTTGAAAAAGAAGGAATTAAATTAGACATCGTTACATACCAAGACTACTATGTACCAAACAAAACGTTAAACGATAAAGAAATCGACATTAACTACTTCCAACACGTACCATTCTTAAAAAATGCTATTAAAGAAAATGGATACAAAATTGAAGATGCTGGTGCAATTCACTTAGAGCCAATCGGATTATACTCTAAAAAAGTTAAAAATGTTAAAGACCTTAAAGAAGGTGCTAAAGTATTAGTAAGTAACAACAAATCTGAATGGGGACGTGTAATTAAATTACTAGCTTCTGAAGGATTAGTTAAAGTTAAAGATGGTGTAGATCCAGTAACAGCTACTTTCGATGATATCGCTGAAAACCCTAAAAAATTACAATTCAGCTACGAAAATGATCCAGCATTAATGGTTAAATTCTACCAAAACGGTGAAGGTGACCTAGTTTCAATCAACGCTAACTTCGCAGTTGATGCAGGATTAAACGCAGCTACTGAACCAGTTTTAGTAGAAAAAGCTACAGACGACAACCCATATGCTAACATCATCGTTGTTCGTCAAGGCGATAAAGATAAACTTGTTGTTAAAAAACTTGTTGCAGCTTTAAAATCTGAAGATACTCAAAAATTCATTAAAGAAAAATGGAATGGAGCAGTATTACCTGTTAAATAATTTCATTAATATACAAAAAGGCAGTTCGAAGGAGCTGTCTTTTTTGTTTTATAAAGTAAATAAAGTGTGAGTCTAGTATATATATTGAGAAATAAAAAAATCGGACTGATTTTTGTCAGTCCGATTTTTTTATATGAATGTTGATATTATTAACCAGAAATTTAAGATTATCAATACGACTGTGCAGATCCATGCAACAATTTTCATCCATGGTTTAATAACAAACTCTCCCATAAGTTTTTTATCTGATGTATATAGTGTTAGAGGAATAATAGATATTGGTAGAGCAATACTTAAAAATACTTGTGTATAAATCAGTAAGCTTTCAATTGCTTGTTCACTATCACCAAAAATTATTAAACAAATGACAACAGGCATTACCGCAATTACACGAGTCAGCATTCTTCTAATCCACATAGGAAGTCTCATGTGGATGAAACCTTCCATAACTATTTGTCCTGATAATGTTCCGGTAATAGTAGAATTTTGACCAGAGGCCAATAGAGCTACGGCGAATAGTGTACTAAGGAGTGGTGAAGCAATAGCTCCAACAATGCTACTATCTTGTAAAGCGTTATAAAGATCTGTAAAGCGTCCAAGACTATCACCATGACCATAAAACAAAGAAGCACCTAAAACTAATAGTAAGCAGTTAATAACAAATGCGATTGAAAGTTGAATATTAGAATCTATAGTAGAAAATCTAATAGCTTCTTTTTTAACTTTGTTGTCCTTTCTATCGTATCTTCTTGCTTGAACAATAGAAGAATGTAGGTACAGATTGTGAGGCATAACTGTAGCTCCCACGATACCTAAGGCAATAAATAATGCACCTTTATTATTAATTACATCCTTGTTCGGAATAAAACCTTTAATTAATTCGCCGGTATTAGGGTTAGCTAATAAAACTTCATAGAAGAATATTATTAGAATTGTAAATATCAAGGTAGCTACAATAGCTTCGATTTTTCTAAATCCAAAATGTGCTAATAATAGGAGTAAGAATACATCAAAGATAGTTATTATAACCCCTATTAGTAAAGGAATACCGAATAATAATTTTAAAGCTACAGCACTACCAATAATTTCTGCAATATCAGTAGCCATAATAGCTAGTTCGGTAATTATCCAGAGAACAAATCCCATTTTTTTACCAGTATGCTTTCTAGTTGCTTGAGCTAGGTCCATACCAGTTACAATACCTAATCTTACAGACATTGATTGAAGTAACATCGCGATAAGATTCGATATAAGTATAACGAATAGTAAGCTATACGCATATTGAGCACCACCAGCGATAGAGGTAATCCAGTTACCAGGATCCATATAACCGACTGCTACTAATGCTCCCGGTCCACTATAAGCCAGGACTTTCTTTAAAAAGCTTCCTTCTTTTGGAACATCAACTGTATTGTTAATTTCTTGAAGAGAAAGCTGATTCGCAGCTTCTAACTCTTCTTGACTTTTTCTCAAAAATTTTTTAAAAATCATTTAATCACCTTCTCTAAAAATAATAGTGTAGAATAAGAATATAAAACTACTTTCCTTAAGGCGGAAATCTTGCCTTCGGAAAACTATAAACAATATTATACTACAAAAATGAAAAAATGTAAATTTTATTGAAATTAGATATCATCATTATATTAGTTTATTAGTAGTATAAGTTGAAAAAAGTTTGAAATATATTGAAAATAATTTGAATCGAAATAAAATCCTATTGTAATATAAGTTAATTCTTGGTATAGGAAAAATGAGAAAATATTATTAGGTGATTATATATACAACAATGATAAATGTAGTTCTGTATATATAATTGTGATAGAATATAATTGAAGGGTTATAAAGTAGGGGGAGATACTTATGGAAAGTTATATTTTTATTATCATATTAAGTCTAATTTTTGCTAGTGCTATTAAGTGTTTAGTAGATAGTGAGAATAAGAAAGAGTTTCTATTTAGACGAAGTTATTGTGCTAGTTGTCATCAAGAATTAAAAGCAGGCGACTTAATTCCGATTTTTAGCTATTTATATAAAAAAGGTCGATGCAGCTACTGTAATCAAAAAATTCCATTAGATATATTTTTATATGAAATTTTTACTTTTATTACTATTATATTATTTATTATTTTCCAAAAACAGTTTGTTTTTATTAGTTATATTGAAGTCAGTATATTTATTGTTCTGATTTTCTTAGGAATAGAAGATGTAAAATCATTTGAAGTTAATGATGAGTTGTTTTATCTTCTAATTATTTTAAATTTTTCTTCTATATATATGCACTATTATTTATTTAGTTTTTTAGATTTTATTTGTCTTATTGTTATTTTTCATATACTCTATATTTTTACAAGAGGTGGCTTAGGCTATGGTGATATAAAAATCTTTTGTGTATTGGCTTTGAATTTGAATTTATTTGAGGGAGTGTATTTGTTGATTTTCACATTTTTATATGCGGGATTTTTCGCTATTGGGCTAATTATCTTGAAAAAAGTAAAAAGGAAAACAAAACTACCATTAGTGCCATTTATTGCACTTAGTTATTTAACAATCATATTAATAAGGGAGGGATTATTATGGTAGTAGGTTATACTATTAAAGAATTTAGTGAGGAAGATCGTCCTAGGGAGAAGTTTAAGAAATTAGGTGCATTAGCGCTTAGTGATAAAGAAATTTTGGCAATATTATTAAGAACAGGTACAAAAAATCAAAATGTGATTGAGCTTTCTGACACGATTCTAAAAGATATGGGTGGTATTACAAAGTTAAGAGATGCAACTTTAACAGAACTTATGAAACATAAAGGGATAGGTCAGGAAAAAGCGATACATATTCTTGCGAATATAGAGTTTGCAAGAAGAATATACGCAACAAATGTTCTAGATGTGAAATGCGACAGCCCGCAATCAATAGCCAATTACCTAAAATCATCACTAGAGAATTTAACACAAGAAGTCTTCGTAGTACTAGATATTGATACGAAAGGTAAAATAATCGAAAAAAGAGAAGTGTTCAAAGGTAGCTTATCTATGTCAGTAGTCCACCCAAGAGAAGTTTTTAAAGTGGCGATAAAAAATAGTGCTTCAAGTATTGTCTGCGTACATAATCACCCTAGTGGAGATGCTACACCTTCTATAGAAGATATTAAAACGACGATAAATTTAATGGAAGTTGGTGAGATAGTTGGTATTGAAATGCTAGATCATATTGTAGTGGCTAAAAAAGGATATGTCAGCATTAGAAAAGTACTCAATTATTTAGCAGTAGAAAATATAGATTATAAATACGAAGAGGTTACAGGTGAACAATTAAAATATATACTGAGAAAATACAAGGTTGTAGGGGAGTATTGATTTATAAAAATCCTTTTTAATTATTATCGTAAAACAGAGGCTTAGAAGAAAGAAAATTCACTTAATTTTTTTCAACTGATTTGGATAGTTATTTACTTTATTATAGTAGACGCTTTAATTTTATAATTTCTCCTAAATTTTATAATTTTTTGAGAAAAAATGGGAAATAACTCAAAAAAATTTAACTACATTTTAACTTCATGATATAAAATATGTTCTTATGAGGAATTTATATTTGGATATCGAGAGTCGCTTTCTATATCCAAGTACTAATTATCACTGTATTTTATAGATTTTTGTAGACAAAAAAACGTTAGTTTGATATAATAGTAACAATGTCATTAAATATAAAATAACATTGTTTATTAATAAATGGTGCAGCTAAACGGTAAGTTGTTTCGGAATTTAAAGAATACAGTGATAGCATATTATTATTATTATTATTATTATTAATATAATTATTAATG
>NZ_CAUSAI010000051.1:0-11772 GCF_963529685.1 uncultured Gemella sp. | reverse complement strand
AAGCCGAAGCCGACAAACTAGCTAAAGAAAAAGCTGAAAAAGAAAAAGCCGAAGCCGACAAACTAGCTAAAGAAAAAGCTGATGAAGCTGCCCGTCTTGAAAAAGAAAAAGCTGAAAAAGAAAAAGCTGAAGCTGACAAACTAGCTAAAGAAAAAGCTGATGAAGCTGCTCGCCTTGAAAAAGAAAAAGCTGAAAGAGAAAAAGCTGAAGCTGACAAACTAGCTAAAGAAAAAGCTGAAAGAGAAAAAGCCGAAGCCGACAAACTAGCTAAAGAAAAAGCTGAAAAAGAAAAAGCCGAAGCTGACAGACTAGCTAAAGAAGTAGAAAAAATCCAAGCTGAAAACAAAAAAGCTGAGGAACAAGCTAAAAAAGAGGCTGAAACTGCCAAAGAAACAGTAACTAAATTAGAAGCTGATAAAGCTCAATTAGAAAAACTAGTTAAAGAGAAAGAAGAAGCTATAAACAATGCTACTACTGAAGCTGAAAAAGAAAAATTAGCTACAGAAAAAGCTACAGCTGAAAAAGAACTTACAGCAAAAGCAACTGAATTAAAAACTGAAACTGATAAAGCAGTTAAACTTGAAAATAAAGTTGAAGAAATCAAAAAATTAGAAGAAGTTAAAAAAGATGCTGTAGGGAAAATTCAAGCTGAAAACAAAGAAACTGTAAAAGAAGCTGAAGTTGCTAAAGAAACAGTAACTAAATTAGAAACTGATAAAGCTCAACTAGAAAAACTAGTTAAAGAAAAAGAAGCTGCAATAAACAATGCTACTACTGAAGCTGAAAAAGAAAAATTAACTACTGAAAAAGCAGCAGTTGAAAAAGAACTTACTGCAAAAGTAACTGAATTAAAAACTGAAACTGAAAAAGCTGTTAAACTTGAAAATAAAGTTAATGAAATTAAAAAATTAGAAGCAATTGTAAAAACTGCATCTCTTAAAGATACTTTAGTAGCTAATATTGTAGAAAATGGTTCTTCTGAAAAAGTTACAGTAACATTTGATAATACTGCTAAAGAAGTTGATCACTTAGTCGTACAAAAAGCTGATGAAAAAACTGTAGCTGATGTTGAAAAAGTTGTTAAAAAACATGATGAAAATCTAAGTGTTGTTAAAACAATCGATCTTCACTTCGCTGATTCTAGTAATAATGAAATCAAAAAACAAGGTGGAACACGTGCCGTTACAGTAGCTGTAGTAGCAAATGAAAATGATAAATTAGAAGTTTACTATGTAAATGGTGATAAATTAGAAAAAGTTCCAAGTGCTTATAATTCTAAAACTAAAGAACTTACATTCTTTACAAATCACTTCAGTCGTTACACTATCGTAAAAGAAAAAGAAGGTGAAACTGATCAAAATACTTCAGTACCAGTAGCACCTGCCCCATCAACTGACTCTACTAAACCTGTAGTGACAGACAAAAATGAGGCGCTAACTAAACCTGAATTACCAACATTAGAATCTAGTAAAGGTGAAGCTCTAGTTCAACCTGAATTACCAGCATTAAATATCAATGAGTTAAGTAAAGAACAAAACGTAAGAGAAGAAGCTGAAGCAACTGCACAAAACATCTTCGGTCAAGTAGACAACAAAGAAAACAAAAATGTTGAAGTAGAAAAAACTGTTGCTCAAAATACTTCTCAAACTGTAGCTAAAGGACTTAAACAATTAGCTAAAACTGGACTAAATGCAACAGCAACTGCTGCACTAGGTGTATTAGCACTACTATCTGCTTTAGTATTACGTAGAAGAAACAACAAATAATATAAATAATAAAATCTTTATACAAAGGGGTAACTTACCTCTTTGTATAAAGTCATGTATAGAGAATTTTTAAGGAGGATTAACAAAAACATGAAAACTAATAAACTATTAAAAATTCTGTCCGCAGCAACGATTATCTCTACAATTGCTGTGGTAGATTATTCAACAACAGCAAATAACAGTAAGGTTACTTTAGCTGCTGATACTCAAAATCCAGAAGTAGAAGTAGACGGTAAATTAATGCACGCATACGAAAATAGACCTTCGATGGGGAATGCTTCATTAGTAAAAACTACTGTACAAAAAGTTAATAACGGATATAAATATAAAGTAATTTGGAAAGATATTTCTTATATGGGAATCACTGGTGGTATAGGTAATTTTTGGATTAACGGGGAAGAAGTACCTCTAAAATCTATAGAATTACCAGGTATTTTAAATCCAAAAGTAGCAGAATTTACTCTACCTACTTTAGAGAGCCGTATCCCTGTAGAAGTATTCGTTGAAGCTATGGATAAAATAATGCATGGTGGCGGTAAACAACGTGCATTTCTTCAAATCGAGACAAAAGGATTAAAAGAAAAACTAACTTCTAAAACTCCTGAGACTGCTCCTGCATCAAATTCAGGAACTACCCAACCTACAACACTAGCTAAACCTGATGAAACTGAATCTGTTCCTTCAGCAGCAGATTCAACGGGTACTCCATCTAACTTGAATATAACTAATAATACTGGATCTACTACTCCTAAACCAACGGCGACTCCAAAACCTAACACTCCTGATAATGTTAACCCATCGGATAAACCTCAAGGTTTAGTAGAGAGTCCTACACAACCTAAAGCAACTACATCTACTCTAAAACCTACTCCTTCAGCTACTGCTACTTTCTATAAAGGAGTAAAAACAACATTGCTAAATGCTTACCAACCCGATAGAAAATCTATGGGGGATGCAGCTTTAGAGCATAATAATGTTACTGTATTTAAAGAAGGAAGTACTTACCACTATATCGTAAGATTCCATGATCTTTCAACTAGAGGATTCACTGGTGGAATCTCTAAATTCTGGGTAAATGGTAAAGAGTATCCTGTTAACTCAACTCGTGGTGCTAATAATCAAGTAGAAGTACATTTCACTTCTTCTGAAAAACTTTCATCAGTACCTGTTTCAGTATTCGTTCAAGTTATGGAAGATATTATGCCTGGTGGTGGTAAACAAAATGCTACTTTATCATTTGACTGGTCTAATGTGACTGAACAACAAGGGCAACCTATAACTGGTGGAAATCCTGGATCTAGTGGATACACTCCAACTCCTGGTTCTAGCAACCCTGGTTCTAATACTGGAGGGCAACCTACTTCACCAATTACTACTTCAACAACACCAGCGCTTCCTGCTGCTGCTCAAGGTCAAGGTGTAGAAGTGCCAGTTACTTTCTACGATAATGTAACTGCAACATTATTAAACGCATATGAAGCAGGTCGTGCGTCTATGGGGAATGCAGCATTAGACGGAATCACTGTATTCAAACATGGTGATACTTATCACTACAAAGTTCGTTTCCACGATATTAAGGTAGGAACTCTTACAGACGGTATTACTCGTTTCTGGGTTAAAGGAACTGAATACCCTGTTGTAAAAACAGGGGGTGCTATGAACCAAGTAGAAATCCATTTCACATCTAACGAAAAACTAACTAACATTCCTGTTTCTGTTTTTGTACCAACAATGGAAAGCATTATGCCTGGTGGTGGTAAAAAAGATGCAATCCTTAGCCTTAACTGGTCTAACGCTACAGAAAGACAAGGAACTGCGGTAATTGATGGTGGTCAACCTGGAGCAAGTGCTGCTGGTAATGGTGCTGGTGCTTCAACTCCAAAAGGTGGACGTCTAAACAACGGTAGACTATCTAACACTGGATTAGAAACATCATCATCAATTCTTGCAGGGGCTCTTACTCTAATGAGTGCCTTCATAGTAGGTAGAAGAAAACAACAAAAATAAAATAGTAAGATAATACCCCGCTAATAAGCATACTATTATCTACTCCAAAAGGCGGGAAGTTTTCCCGCCTTTCTTATTAAAAATTAAATAATACAAAAGAAAGTGAGTTTATACAATGAAACGAATTTTAAAACTATTAACAATAGTTATCGCTACATTAGCGTTTATATTTACATCTAGTAATGTTCCTTTCATTAAAAATGTACATGCTGCTGACAGAGTATATAGCGTTCCTGTGGAACTATGGCACGCTGAAAACAGTGGTCGTCTTTCTATGGGGAATAATGCACTAGCTACACATGCTACTGTAAACGTTCATGATAATAACACTTCTACTATTACTGTTCAATTCACACCAATGGATTTCAGTAATATGCACGGTCACTTATTATCACTTAGTATTTATTCATCTCCTATTTTCTCAGGAGGTCTAACAGCCGCTTCTGTAACAAGTACTTATAACGATATAAACTTAGATGGTGGTACAAGTACTTATCCTGGTACATTAGGCTTTAATTTTGGAGAAGCTAAACCTGATAAAGTCGGTGTTCGTGTTTCTGTTGATGCTATGAACCAAATTATGGGTGGAGATGCATCTCAAAATGCTATTATTAAATTTAATTGGTCTGGTGCTTCTTTAGTATCGGGTTCTGAAGATAATTCTAAAGATAAAGATAAAAAAGAAGACAATAAGAAAAAAGAAGAAAACAAAGACAAAAAAGATGAAAATAAAGCTCCAGAAGGATTTGTTACTAAAAAACTAGAAGATTACTTCAAAGCAGATCAAAAAACAAAAAATACTGGTCTTTATAACCTTGATATCACAGGTTCATATTTAAATCCCCTTACTGGAATTACTGCAGATGGCGGAACTAAAAATACTGCTATTGGCGAAGGTATGGTACAAGGGGTAATCTCTCCTATTAATGCAGGTGGAGATTTAAATGATGCTCTTAAAAATCAAAAATCTAACGGTGAAAAACGTTGGTCTAAAGCTATGCTTCAACGTACAAAAGATGGTAAACTATATGCTACTGTACGTATCCACTTAATGAACTGGGTTCAACGTAGCAAAGAACAAGGTCCTTTCATTAAAGTTCTTCAAAAAGACGGAGAATTCAAACAAGTGGAAGCTACTGAAACAAAAGTAAACATTGAACAATATAAAGATAGTTATGTTGACTATCGTTTTGAAGTACCAAATGAGAATTTCTTAGCTATGGTGCAAATGTATGTAGAACCTATGAATCGTCCTGTTCGTTACTTCGTGGAAGTTAATACCGATACTATTAAAAACGGAAATGATGGTTTAGATATGGAAGTTATTAAAGAAGCAAACTACACACCTTATTATTTAGGTGGTATAGGAGTTCTTGCAATAGCTGCTGGACTTTACTTTCCTCGTAAAAAAAGAAAAAATAACTAGGAGATAATTCATGAAAAGAAAACTATCCCTACTATTTACACTACTTCTAGCCAGTATTTTAGTACTTACTGCTTGTTCATCACAAAACAAAGCCGGTAACACAACAGGAACTGATCCTAGTCTAGCTGATAAAGCATTTAATGAAACAATAGACTTAACAGGTGTAAATAAAGATAAAAAATCTGAAGAAGAAAATGGTAAACGTATAATAATGGATTCTGTAGCTCTTGCTCAAGTAGCTAATGTTCTTGACATTAAGTTAGCAGGTGTCCCTACTACAAGATTAGGACGTATGCCTAAAAAGTATGACAATACTGTTCAAATTGGTCTTCCTATGAATCCAAATATGGAGGTTATTAAGTCGATTAATCCTTCTATTGTATATGCGCCAGATAGTTTACAAGACTGGATAAAAGAAGGATTCGAGAAAAATAAAATACCTTATAAATTTGTAGACATTCGTAGTGTTAACGGGCTATACGCTGTAACTGAAGAACTTGCAAAAGAATTCGGTAAAACTGAAAAATTCAAAGAGTTAAAGAAAGAACACGATGAATTCTTCGCTAAATTCAATGAAAAAATCGCAAATAAAAAGAAACCAAAAGTTTTAGTTCTAATGGGATTACCTGGAAGTTACATGGCAGCTACTGAAAAATCTTATGTTGGTAACCTTGTAAAATTAGCAGGTGGTGAAAATATCGTTAAAGGTAATGAAGAATTTAAAAATCTAAACTTAGAAACTGCTTTAAACGATAAACCAGATTTCATTTTACGTACTGCTCATGCTATGCCTGATACCGTAAATGAAATGTTTAAAAAAGAATTTGAAAACAATAAGAGTTGGTCTCACTTTGATGCGGTAAAAAATAATAAAGTTGTCGATTTAGATAGCTCAATGTTTGGTATGACAGCTACATATGATTACCAAAAAGGATTAGAAAGTCTATACAGTATTTTCTATAGTAACTAATACTTAAAAACCAGAAGTAGCATATTGCTACCTCTGGTTTTTTACATAATTTAAATTATAAACTACATATGTTATACTAGACATATAACTATATAAGGAGGTTCTTGATGTTTAACAACAAAAAAACAATCACTTTTTCTGTTCTTATTCTACTTTTATTAAGTACAGTATTTTTTGCAGCAAATAGTGGTAGTATAAAAGCTAGCGTCGGGCAATTAGCTGTTGGTATCTTTACTGGAGAATACGCCAATGTTAATGCCATTATCGACGTTCGTTTCCCAAGAATTATTATAACTATATTAGTCGGTGCTGCTCTTGGCGTGAGTGGTTTATTATTACAAACCGTATTAAAGAATCCACTTGTTGATCCTAGCATTATAGGTGTTTCTAGTGGAGCTAGCCTATTTTTATACTTAGGATTAGGATTATTACCACAATTTATGGTGTTTAAATCTGTATTTTCTATCATCGGTGGTGTCCTTGGTTTCTTAATCATTTATTACTTAGCTGGTAGAACAAAAAACAATGTTAAGATTATTTTGATCGGTATTGCGATAAGTTATTTCTTTACAGGAATACTAAGTTCTATGCAGTATTTAAACCAAGCTAACTCTACTACTTCATCAGCATTCAAGACTGTCGGTTTAGGTACTAAAAACTGGGATGATGTTTCATTATTATTAAGTTGGATTCCAATATTACTAATTATTAGTTTCTTCTTAGCTAAACTATGCAATATATTTGCTTTAGATGATAATATTATTAGTTCACTAGGAATCAATATTAATATGATTCGCCTGCTAATCTCATTTGTTGCGGTGGCTCTTGCTTCTGTTTCTACGGCTGTTGCTGGTGTTATGGTATTCTTGGCTCTTATTACACCTCATATTGCTAAGATTGTAATTGGACGAAATCATATTTATACTATTCCATTTAGTGCTTTACTTGGAGCATTTATTCTGCTTTTATTTGATACAATCGGTCGTGTTATTTTCGCACCAATAGAAATACCTGCTGATTTAATAATGATGATTATAGGTGGACCTGCATTTATTATTTTAGTCAAGAAAGGAGTAAGTTAATGGGAAATATTATAGAAATTAATAACCTTACGTTTAAGTATGATAATAAAAATGCTCTTTTTGAAGGTCTAAATGTAAATATTGAAAAAGGTAAGATTACTACCCTACTTGGTAAAAATGGTTGTGGTAAAAGTACTCTTATAAAAATATTAGCAAAAAATTTAAACTATAATTCTGGAAGTGTGAAAATCGAAGGTAAGGAACTAAACTCATATTCATTAAAAGAGCTTGCGAGTATTCTTGCAATTGTTTATCAAAAGAATGAAACTCCTCGAGAAATTACCGTCTATGATATGGTTAGTTTCGCTAGACTTCCTTATCAAAATATCTTCTTCTACAAACCTAACGCTAGTGATGTTGAAAAAATTGAATTTGCATTAGAAAAAACTAATCTATTAGCTTACAAAGATAAACGTGTAGATGAATTATCTGGAGGTCAGCTTCAACGTGTTTACATCGCAATGGCACTTGCACAAAGTACTGATATTATTATATTAGATGAGCCTACTACTTTTCTTGATATAAAATATCAAAAATCTATAATGCAGCTTGTAAGAGAGCTTAATAAATCTCTAGGAATTACTATTATCATGGTACTACATGATATAAACCAAGCACTGGCATACAGTGACAACATTATTGCTCTGCTTGATGGAAAAGTAATTAAAAATGATAAAGCCGCTAACTTTTTTGATGAAGATCTTCTAAATAAACTTTACGATGCTGATATCAAAATAGAAGATGGAAAAGTAATTAGTTGGTAAATTTACTAACAATATATGAAAAAATTAAATCAATCGCTATGTCTAAGTATTAATATTTTGACATAGCGATAATTCTATATATAAAACATTGACAATATCTACCAAACATAAAACCTTGTTAATTCTAAGTTTACATAAAGAAATTCGAGGTTGTATTATCATTGAATTTAGTACTAATTGATAGTAAAATATATTAGTACAAATTAATTATATAATAATTGCAAAGGAGTTTCTTATGGAAATACTAACTACACTTGGGATACTAATAGTTATTGTTATTCTTGGTTCTTTTCTTAACAATATTATCCCTCGTATTCCAGCCGCTTTATTCCAAATAATACTTGGTGCTGCGGTAACATTTATCCCTAATCTTCCACTTCATTTTGAGTTTGAATCAGAGATGTTTATGATGTTAGTTATCGCTCCCTTACTATTTACTGACGGTTTTAACTCGTCCTTAAAGAATATCTGGCTATACAAACGACCAATTATATATATGGCAATATTTTTAGTTCTTGTGACTGTAATTATAGTTGGTAGCATAATTCATTTATTGCTTCCAATGATTCCATGGGCAGCATGTTTTGTTTTAGCTGCTATCTTATCACCTACAGATGCTGTTGCTGTTAAATCAATAACTAAAGGAATGAAGCTACCTAAAGGACTTATGGCTATATTAGAAGGTGAATCACTTCTTAATGATGCTTCTGGTCTTGTATCATTTAATATTGCTCTTGCCGCCGTTCTTACTAATACATTTTCAATTACTAATGCAGGGTATAAATTTTTAGTTGTTGCAGGAGGTGGCGCAATCTTTGGACTTATTATTGGGATAGCATTCTCTTATATTAAGTTTATATTCTCAACAAAATTTGCTGACGAATTTAATATTTTAGTTATTTTTCAATTAATAACACCAGTTATAGTTTTCTATCTTGCAGAACATATTGGTGTCTCTGGTATCGTAGCTGTAGTAACTACAGCGCTAGTTTACAACTATCAAAGAAAACTTCACTTACTTACTGTTGTAAGTAGTGATGCTGCAGTAACTATAGATAGTACTCAACAAATTGCAAGTTATGTTCTTAATGGCTTCGTATTTACATTTTTAGGATATTTACTTCCTGAGATTTACCATACAATGTTTAACAATAGAGAGATTGATATAGTATATGGATTCATTATTTCATTAGTGATTGTTTTAGGTCTAATGATTGTTAGATTAGGATTTGTTTATTTAAACTACATATCATTCCAACCTCATCACTTTACGACTGCTAGAAAAACAGCAAAAATAATATTAAATAGAAAATTTGACAAAGATAACTATTCTAGATTTAGCTATTCTTTAATTGCTAGTTTATGTGGTATTCACGGTACGGTTACACTTGCTACGGCACTTATGATTCCCGTTGTAACTGCCACTAGAGATAGCTTCCCACTTAGAAATACCATCTTATTTATTGCAAGTAATGTCGTATTATTAAGTATTATAACCGGTACAATCGCCCTTCCTCTTGTTGTTAAAGGTGAGGATGAAGAAAAAGAATATAATCAATACTCTCTTCGTGAGAAAATCCTAGAAGGGACACTTGAAGAACTGAAAGAGCGCGATATTTCTAAGAAATCTATAGAAGAAAAAGTTGCCTATGCTTTTGAAATAAAAAGTTTACACGAACTAAAAGCATACTTTAGAAACATGCAAACTGGAAGATTTAAAAATACAAACGAACCATTGTCACTACACAAAAAAATAATGAAAGCTCAAGATAAAGCTCTTCCTGAAATACTTAAGGACAATCCAAACATTGAGCAAATTTTAGAAATTTCTAAACTTATGCAGCTTAGAAAATCTTTCTTATTTACTTATTCGATACCAAAAAACTTATTACTTAATTTAAGAATATATGCAAAAGAATCCAAGCTAAAACGCCGTTTAACCCGTCATTTTGTAGCTAAAGATCTAACTCCAGAATTCTATGAGAAACTTAAAGAAAAAGTTCCCAAAAGAAGAAAAGAGAACTTTACAAGTAAATTAGATGAAATTAAACAAAGAGCCGAAGCTTCTTCTAGCCAAATTCAGGCTATCATTGATTGCTCGCCTACAGTAAGAAAAGTACTTCTTGAGACAGCCTATAAGGTTATTGATGAAAAGTGTTCAGATCAAAATACTGCAGAATTCGTTAAAGATGTATATAGATACTACTCATTCACTTTATTTGAAGTATTTTTAGAAGACATCGATTTCGAAGAAGAACTTAAAGAACTTCAAATGGAGTTAGTTCGACTTTTAAAATATAGAATATTAACGATGAGAAAATTAAACTATATTTCTCTAGAAGATTCTTACACGGCTCTTCGCAACTTAAACTTCAGCGAATCTATGATTTTCCCTCGTGAAACTGAAGAAGAATAAAATAAAGAAACTGACCTCAAGTTAGATTATTATCTAAACTGAGATCAGTTTTTATTTAGGTTATTTTTTATTTAGTAAATTCCACTACAAAGTCATAACCTTGTTCTGTTCTTGCTCCAAAATAGGCGTCATTTACTTTATATCCACGTTTTTTCACTTTAGCAATTTTTGTTTGTATAGCAGCTTTGACTTGCTCTACTGTTGCATTTTTAGGAAGTTTTATAGTATTATCTCCATCCACATCCAATGCACCCGCTATTCCTGGTAAAGTTTTTAAGTTAAAGTAAATATTAACATTTACATTTTCTTGTGCTTCTGTTGATCTTTTTGCCCTTCTTTGTGTTGCAGGTGCTTTTCTAAAACCTGTATTACCTGCTGATTGAGTCTTAGCTTCTTTTGTGAACTCAACAACATAATCATAGCTATCACTTCCTTCAACGATTTGATCTAAGTCAGTAGTTGAAGTTACTTTAAATCCTTGGTTATTTAATTTCTCAATTTGAGATTTTGTGTGTTCTTCAATAGCTTTCTTAATTTCTTCTTTTGTAGCATTTCCTGATAAAGTTAACATATTGTTTTCTCCTACTTCACCTAATGCTCCGGCTATGTCTTTAAGTGCTGTTAAATTATAGTAGATATTTATTTGTTTAGTTTTATTTGATAAATCTCTTTTTACTACTTTTTTAGTTCTAACTTGAACTTCTGGCGCACTTCTGAAACCTGAAGTTCCTGTTGTCGCAGTTTCCGATGTTGCAACTGGTTGTGGTTTTGCATTTGGTGTTGAATCTGAAGTTGCTTCTGTTGCCGGCTGTGTTGGCGATGTTGCCGTAGCTTCACCTGAACCATGACCTATTACCGTACTTCCATTAGCAATAGTAGTTCCTTCATTACGTCCATTGGTTAGATTATCTTTATCAAAATTTGGAGCTGGTAGTTCCTCGCCTGGAACATTAATTCCATCAATTTTTGTTTGATACTCATCCGCAACAGTTACAGCAGCATCGTGATCTTTAGCATTATTTATTGCTTTTAATGCTTCATCTTTTAATTCATTTAATTTTTCTTTTAATTCTGCTTTTTCTTTTTCATCTTTAACTTTTTCAATTTCACTAAGTTTTGAAGATGCAATTTTTTCAATAATATCTTTTCCATCTTTTTTCGCTTCCTCAAATTTTTTATCTTTAGGAGCTTCTTTTTCAGTTGGATTTTCTGCTTTCGGCGTTGTTCCTGCTGCTGGTTCTTCCGCTTTTGGTGTTGTTCCTGCTGCTGGTTCTTCCGCTTTTGGCGTTGTTCCTGCTGCTGGTTCTTCCGCTTTTGGCGTTGTTCCTGCTGCTGGTTCTT
>NZ_CAUSAI010000050.1:0-11796 GCF_963529685.1 uncultured Gemella sp. | reverse complement strand
TTACCTTCTTCTGTTGGCTTTATTGTTCCTAATGGTGCGTTACCTTCTTCTGTTGGTTTTATTGTTCCTGATGGTACGTTACCTTCTTCTGTTGGCTTTATTGTTCCTAATGGTGCGTTACCTTCTTCTGTTGACTTTATTGTTCCTGATGGTACGTTACTTTCTTCTGTTGGCTTTATTGTTCCTGATGGTGCGTTACCTTCTTCTGCTGGCTTTATTGTTCCTGATGGTTTGTTACCTTCTTCTGTTGGCTTTATTGTTCCTGATGGTACGTTACCTGCTTCTGCTGGCTTTATTGTTCCTGATAGATTATTTCCAGTAATTGTAGCATCAGCTACAGCTATTAATTTATTAGCTAATGCTTCCGCTTGCGATTTTGAAAATGTTTCAGAATTATACGATAAAACCGTTCTAAGAATATACCCCTCTTCAGGATTTAGCAAATCTAATGGTCCAATTGTAAATCGATAAGCCTGATTATTTAAAAGTGATTCCAACGTATTATCTACGAAGTCCTCAACATCTTCAAAAGTTTTAAATGGATTTGTAACAATTTCTAATTTCCCTTTAGTATCATTACCTGATTCCTGAGTTATTGAAGATGCAAAAGCATCAACTGAAGTTAGAATTGAAGTAACTCCAATAGCTGTACATATCGCAGTAGAAGCTGCTAAAAGTTTAATTGATTTAGTTTTTTTTGATTTCATATAAAATTTCCTCCTAGTATTTTTGAAATAGTATTTTTGTCCAAAAAAGCAGACTTTTTTGGACAAATTTGATAAAATAACAACTAAGAAATATTCAATGAAGTAATATACGTTTAGACAGACATTGAATGTAACAAATTATATATCCAATGTCTGTCTAAAAAAGTCTACATTTATTTACGATTTTTCCACTCTTTTTAACCAATTATGAAATGTACTTTTTGAAACACCGAACAACTTTGCTCCCTCTCTTATAGTTAACATGTTATGATTATAACATTCTACAGCAACTAAAAATTCATCTGGTATTTTTAGTTGAGGACGCCCAAATCTTTTTCCTCGCTTTTTAGCCTCATGTATCCCCTCCATCTGTCGTTGTTTGATTTGTTCTCGTTCCATCTGCGATACGTATGAAAGAACTTGTAAAACTAAATCCGAAATAAGTTTTCCTGTTATAGTATCAATATTATTTCTAGTATTCAACAAAGGGAAATCTAAAACAACAATATGAACCTTCTTAACTTTTGTAAGTAATTTCCACTGTTCTAAAATATCATCGTAATTTCGACCTAATCTATCAATAGATTTAATTACCAAGTCATCATCTTCTTGCAAAATTGTTAATAATCGTTGATATTCAATTCGATTAAAATTTTTTCCTGAAGCTCTGTCTATAAAAATTTGTTCTTTTGAAATATTTTCTAATGATAATGCAGTCAGTTGTCTATCTATATTTTGTTCTTTTGTCGATACTCGTATATAACCATAACGCATAAATAATCCCACCTATCTTTTTATTTTCATTTTACAACTTACCTTTAAAAAAAGAAAACTATTTCTTAGTCTAAACATTAACTGACAATTATATTTCTTAAAAACTTTATCTTTGGTATCATAAAGAAAAACTCAAATTAATCTGAGTTAATTTGAGTTTTTAAAAATTATTTATTTAAGATGCTAGCACAACGTGGACATAGCCCTTCTTCGTTCGCTTCATCAACGATGTTCCAACAACGTTCACAACGATGTCCTTCTGCTTTAGTTACTTTTACAGTAGCAAGATCATAAGTTACACCATCATTTTCTTTAACAGCTACTTTACTTACGATAAAGAATTGGTTTAGGTTGGCTACAGAGTTTAATAACTCAACAACTTCTGCATCGTTACTGTATACTTCAACAGCTGCTTCAAGAGATTTACCGATAACTTTTTCATTACGGCTTTCTTCTAATGCTTTGTTTACATCATCACGAACTTTTAAAAGTTTATCCCATTTAGCTTCCAATGCTGCATCATCGATTAAGTTCTTAACTGGGAAATCAGTTAAGTGAACTGATTCAACATCTTCATACGGCATATTGTCATATACTTCTTCTGCAGTGAATGAAAGAATAGGTGCGAATAATCTAACAGATTTACTTAATACTGTGTAAAGAACTGTTAACATACTTTGACGTTTGTGAGAATCTTCACCTTCGATGTAAAGAATATCTTTACCATAGTCAAGGTAGAATGAAGATAATTCAACGTTAAAGAAGTTAATTAATTCAGTAGTAATACTATTGAATTGATAGTTTTCGTAGTAATCTAATACTTTCGCAACAACTTTTTCAAACTTAAGAACCATGTATTTATCTAATTCTTCAAGGTCCTCATATGTAAGAAGATCTGTTTGGTTATTAAAGCTTCCGTTATATAAGTTTCCTAGTAAGAAACGGAAAGTATTTCTGATTTTTCTATATGTTTCAGAAACTTGTTTTAGGATATCTTTAGAGATACGTACATCTTGAGTATAGTCAACACTTGCAGACCATAGACGGATAATCTCAGCACCTAGTTCTTTACCAACATCGTTAGGTGAAATAACGTTACCTAATGATTTACTCATCTTGTTACCATTACCATCCATAACGAATCCAGCAGATACTAACTCTTTATATGGAGCTACTCCTGATACTGCAACAGAAGTGATAAGTGAAGAGTTGAACCATCCACGGTATTGGTCACTTCCTTCTAGGTATAAGTCAGCTGGGTAAGTTAACTCTTTACGAATTGCACAACATCCTTGGTGAGATGTTCCAGAGTCGAACCATACGTCCATGATGTCCATTTCTTTAGTGAATTCACCATTTGGACTTCCTGGGTGAGTATATCCTTCTGGTAATAATTCTTTAGCTTCTTTATAGAACCAAACTGTTGATCCTTCTTCTTCGAAGATTTTCGCTACGTGTTCGATTAAGTCGATATCAAGGATAGCTTCACCGTTTTCAGCATAGAATACAGGAATTGGCACACCCCAAACACGTTGACGACTGATTACCCAGTCACCACGGTCACGAATCATGTTATATAATCTTGGTTTACCCCATTCACTGTAGAATTTAGTGTTATCTACAGCTTCTAATAATTCAGAACGGAAAGCATCTACAGAACAGAACCATTGTGGTGTAGCTCTGAAGATAATTGGTTTTTTACTTCTCCAGTCATGTGGATATGAGTGAGTGATATCTTCTTGTTGTAATAATGCTCCAGTTTCAGCTAAGTGAGCAATAATATCTTTGTTCGCATCAAATACGAATTTACCAGCGAATTGCCCCGCTTCTTCAGTAAGAACACCTTGGTTATCAACTGGTGATAATACTCCAAGTTTGTATTGTAATTGACCAACAAGATAGTCATCAACCCCGTGTCCAGGTGCTGTATGAACTAGCCCAGTCCCTGAATCAAGTGTTACATAATCTGCTAAGATTAATGTAGATGTTCTGTCTAAGAATGGGTGTTGACATAGTAAGTATTCTAAATCTTTACCTACTAATACTTCACCAGTTTCATAGTTTTCCCAACCAAATTTTTCAGTTAAGAATGCAACTCTTTCTTTAGCTACTAGGTAACTTTCTCCATTGTACTTAACTACTTGGTATTCAAAATCAGGGTGAACAGCGATACCTAAGTTCGCAGGTAATGTCCAAGGAGTAGTTGTCCAAATTACAAACTTAGTTCCTTTTTCTACAGCACCATTTTCACTAACTAAGTCAAAAGCAACATAGATAGATGGTGAAGTGTGATCGTGGTACTCAATTTCAGCTTCCGCTAATGCAGATTCTGATGATGGTGACCAGTAGATAGGTTTTAATCCTTTGTAGATATATCCTTTGTCTACCATTTTACCGAATACACGGATTTGTTCAGCTTCGAATTTTGGATCAAGTGTAACATACGGATTTTCCCAGTCACCAAGAACCCCAAGTTTTTTGAAGTCAGTGCGTTGTTTATCAACTTGTTTTAATGCGTAATCTTTACATTTATTTCTGAATTTGTTAGCTGGCATAGATTTTCTATCAACACCATTGTTTACTAACACTTGCTCAATTGGAAGACCATGAGTATCCCAACCAGGAACAAATGGTGAAACAAAACCATTCATGTTTTTATATTTAACGATAAAGTCTTTTAAAATTTTGTTTAATGCGTGTCCAATATGGATGTTACCATTCGCATATGGAGGTCCATCGTGAAGAACGTATGATGGTTTCCCAGCATTTTTTTCTAAAATTTTGTTGTATAAATCCATTTCTTCCCAACGTTTTAGGAATTCAGGTTCTTTATTTGGAAGATTTCCACGCATTGGAAACTTCGTATTTGGCATTAATAATGTATCTTTTAATTCTACCATTTTTTCTCCTTTCAAAATAAAAAGCTCTTAGCAAAAGTTATAGAGGGCGAAATGTATCCACGGTACCACCTCTTTTAACTCCTACTAAGAGCACTTGTTTGTTCTATTAAAATAATTACACAATAAAGTGATAACTACTATGCTTCTATAAAACTTTCCACCTACCAGTTTCTCTCTAAAAACTCCACATAGTCGTCTTGTCTTTATTTACGATAGATTTATTATATTACATTAATCATAAACTTTCAAGTGTTTTATGTGAATTTAATATAAAATTTTCTGAAAACATAAGTGAAATATAAAAAAAGACTTTGAAAACAAAGCAAATACTAAGGATTTACAAACTATCATAATCTCCTTAAATTCAACTGGTTTCAAAATCTTGATTTTTTACTATGATCTACGATACGATTTTAACGCTTCTGATGTATATTCCAAAATTTGTTTTTGCGTTAGTGATGCAGTAACATTAATGTTCCCACCAGAAACATCTACACCATCAACATTAATAGGTAACCCTAATGCTTTTATAGAAATTATATTTCCTTTAACTCCAACTCCAGTTCCTGTCAATGCTTCTTTAAGATATTTTTCCAAAGCAAAATCAGGAATTGGCACTTTTCCAATTTTAGCGTCTTCTAGTACTAAATCTACACTATTATTTGCACCAACGACTTTGACATTAGCAGTAATCATCGTATCCCACAATCCTAATTTTACTGGTAACTTCGCAACAATATGATTACCAACAAGCTCATAACTACCTTGAAGTAGTTCTGAATCCTTGTCAACTGAATTCTTTAAAATTGATAAAAATGTATCATTATCAAGTTTTAACGATGTCGATAATTTCGAATTTGAAAAAGAAACATTCGAAATAAAATTTTTATTTAAATCCGCCACACTAGTCGTTGCTTGAACATTAGCCAATCTCTCTGTGTTTTTTATAGTTTCACTTGGTGTTAATGCATATGTTATACTACCGCCAAATAGAGCTAAGACTATTAATAACGATAGTAAACTTCTTAGTAATCTCATTTTTAGTCTCCTTTTTTATAACTTTTCTTATATTATTATACACTAAAGTTATATATATGTAAAAATTGATAATCACATCATTTATAAATGTACATTATCAACCTTATTGCCAACCTTCTTTTTATTAAATTCAAGCCATTTTTATGTTATTATTATTATACACTATACTTGCTAAAGTTAAAACAAAGTTAAATCTTTTCTATAGATATAGTAAAAATGATACTATAATTAGTTACAAAACAAATCTTTTAATATACAACCCTTTCATTTTACGCTATAATAATTAATAATCTAAAAAGATTAAGTTTTAGTAAAGGAGATAGAACATATGAAAGAAAATATCACAATAAAAAATTTCACCATGAATGTACTTAATGGTATAGCATTAGGAACGGTTCTTTGTCTAGTTCCAGGTGCATTACTAGGTGAACTATTAAAATATATAGGAAAACTTTACCCAGCACTTGCGTTCTTATCATTATCAATAACTATTTCTAATGCAATGATTGGACTAGCTTCAGGAATTATTATTGGATTATTATTTAAATTTACACCTGTTCAAAGTGTTTCTATTGGGCTAGCTACATTATTTGCGAGTGGTTCTATTATACCAACACCTGATAAAACAGGTCTAATGCTGAAAGGCTCAGGAGATATCGTAACGATGATATTCACTGCCGCTTTAGCAACAGCCTTTATCTTATTAATCGGAGACAAAGCTAAAAATTATGCCGTAATCATATTACCACCATTAACACTCGTTATTATTGGTGGTATCGGTAGATATACACTTCCTTTCTTCTCAGGTGTGACAAAATTATTAGGAGATGGAATTAAACACCTTCTTACTCTTCAACCTATTATCCTGACAATCCTTATAGCTATGATTTTTGCTTGCCTAGTAGTTTCACCAGTTACATCAGTAGGAGTTGCTCTTGCTATTAATATCGATGGAATTGCTTCAGGAGCTGCAAATCTTGGAATCTGTGCTTGTGGATTTACCCTAGCAATCGCAGGATGGGCAGTAAACTCAAAAGGTGTTTGCTTCGCTCACTTTATTGGATCTCCAAAGATTTCAATGGCAAATATTTTTGCTAAACCGAAAATCATGCTTCCAGTTCTATGTAGTGCAGCATGTTCTGGAGTATTCGCTGCGTTACTAAATATCAAGGGAACAGCGATGAGCGCAGGATTTGGATTCAGTGGTCTAGTTGGACCATTAGCACATCTTGCTACTACAGACGGTAGTGCTTTTGAACTACTAAAAGCTGCTTTAGTCTTCGCAGTAATACCTATACTTTCTGGTTTCTTCTTCGTAAAACTATTTACGAAAATAGTACCAATTATTAAACCAGAAGATTACAAACTTAACCTATAAAATAATTTAAGACGACTCGAAACCATTTTGAGCCGTCTCCTTTTTTATTTTCTAATATTATTAAAACCTTGCATAAATTATTCGCATAACTTATAATTATAAAGTATTAATTTTTAAGTTATATATATTATCGACAAATTTAGAAGGAGTAGCTATGCTAAATCTTATTCGAAATAAAAAATTCAATGTCTATAAAACATTAAATATTGTAAATCCCCTAATACCTATTGCTACCGATGAAATGTTTTTACGTACAATTTCTGGTAATGATGAGTGTATTTTACACATGTACACATTACCAAATTCTGCGATAATCGGAGCCCCAGATACTCGTGTACCATTCTTCGACGAAGCTCTATTCGCATTTTATAGAAATAATATTATTCCAGCAGTTAGAAATATCGGCGGTCTTGGTATAATTTCAGATAAAGGTATATTAAATTTATCAATCATTATGAATAAACCAAAAGATAATTTTTCAATTAATGAAGGTTATGAGCTAATGACAGAGTTTATCAAAGCCGTCTTCCCAGAAGGTGCTAACAAAATTGAAGCTATAGAAATAACAAATTCATACTGTCCTGGAGATTATGACCTAAGTATAAATGGAAAAAAATTCGCAGGAATAGCCCAAAGAAAGATCAAAGATTCGGTAGTTGTTTCAATATATATAAGCATCTTTGGAGATCAACAAAAACGCGCGAACATAATGCGTGAATTTTACGATATCGGAATTAAAGATCAACAGATAAATTACAAATACCCAAAAATCGATCCAAACTGCATGGAAACATTAGAAAAACTTCTTCATAAAGAGTTTACTCTAGAGGATGTTTATGAAAGAGTTGAAAAAGTACTATATTCACTAGATTGCGAACAAGTTGAAGGTGAATACACAGAAGAAATGATTGAAGAATACAACAGTATCTTCGAACAAGCAAAAGAAAGAAATGAAAGTTACTTAGAAGGAAAATAGTAAACTCCGCGGTTTAGGAATTCAGAATTTAAAATAATAAATATACAGTAAAGCTAGTCAGAATTATTTATTTTCTAACTAGCTTTATTTATATATATTTATAATAAATATAAAATCACATTTACCCAAAGCCAACTAAATGGCATTACTAGTATCATCGCAGGTACCATATCTACAACCGGGAACATCTTAAGTTTCAATATTCTAAATCCTGCAGCGACCATTAAGAAACCACCACAAGCTTTAAAGTCATTAATCATATCAGGCGTCGTAAGTGGAACTATTAAACCAGCTGATAAAAATAATAACGTAAAAATAACAAATTGTGGTACAGCTATTAGAGATACAATATACCCAAGATTACATGCAAAAATAGCAGCTGTAAAGAAATCCAGAATAGACTTCGTAATCAGTAGACTAGGATCCCCTGTTATACCTTCACTAAGACTTCCGTAAATTCCCATTCCACTAGAACAAAATAGCACAATAACCGTAATCAATGTAGCTAAAAATTCAGTCTCTGACATAGAAGTATTTGTTTTTGGAACAACTTTCACCATAAGTTTTTGCATTTTTGCACAAGCTCTATATACTAAATCTCCAAGATTAAAGAATAATCCTACTAATGTCCCTATAATAATCGCGAATATTACCGCAGGCATATATTTCATAAGACCGATTGAAGCTATTCCCATCCCCATTGAACAAAGACCAAATATCATATTTAATTGTTCTTTATACTTTTCAGGTAATTTATCCCCTAATACTGCTCCTACTATACCGCCTAAGAATATAGCAATCGTATTAATTATTATTCCTATTGGCATTCTATATATCCTTTCTCTTTAAACTATCTATCATAAATACTCCTACATCAATAATGTGAAGGTTAGTGATTTTCTCAAGTTCTTTTTTTATATAAGGAAAATGAGTACACCCAAGAACAACCGCTTCTACATTCGTTAATTCGAAATAATTAAACAGTGTCTTAAAGTTGAAATCATCAACTATTTGTTCAGGTTTATTTCCCTCTTCTATCGCTTTAACAAGCTCCAACATTGATAATCCTAATACACGTAGACGCGGGTTCGATACATAAAGATTGTTCTCAACACCCGTAAGACCATGAGAATTCGCCGCCATTACAGCAAGATACTTATACTCAAGACCTAGATTTCTATACATTTGCATAGGAGTAATAATAGGAATATTCAATTCATCCGCCAATCTATCAAAATCGACAACCGAACTAAGAGAATTACAATAAACAAAAATCGCATCACAATCTTTCTCTTTCAGTTCATCAATAATTTTCACGATAATATTTTCACGTTCTTCATCTTCTAGAGCTTGGAACGTAGTTTGCTCTACTGGATTATTAGAAATCGGTACTAATACTACATCATTATAGCCATATAAAGCTAATAATTCTCCGCCCAATTTTGAATCAATCGGTGTTCCAGCCATAACCGCTATTTTCATATACTCTTCTCCTATCTTTTTTATCATTTATAATAATTATATATTAAAACGTATATTATTAATTCTAGAATAAATTCATATTCTATTTTTATTTTAATCTTTTTATAAATAACTATTATTACAATTATACAAGTAAACTCCTTTCATTACAACATCAACAAATCTAAATATACATTTTCTACTTGTAGTGTTATAATTTCTTCCCTGTAGGTTTTGATATGCTTTTTTATAAATTCACCTCAATATGATATAATTAAAATGCAATATAAAAAACTATGCAACTCTAAATTAGTAATCGGTACTTACAAATCTGTAAAACCTAAAGAAAAGCAGAAAATGAAATTTATAAACCAGTAATCAAGAAATTTAATAATAAAAATTTATAGAAGGAGAATTAAAATGTATAAAAAACCAGATGAAAAAGGTGGAAATTCAAATATTTATTTTACTGAAGATTCAAAAGCGAAAAAGTTTTTAAGAAATAATTCTTCTAAAGAAAAAATAGATAGATTTAAATTAGAATTAGAAATAATGAGATTTTTTAAAGATAATCCTATTGATGGTGTAGTAAAAATTTATGATGTTTTTGATGATTCTAATGACATTAAAAAATCATATATAAAAATGGAAAAATATGATGGTAATATTAATGATTTATTAGGTTACACAAAAGGTGATGTGAGAAAAACTTTAAAACTATTTTTGCCTATTTTACATGCTTTGAATAAAATTTCAAAATTTGAAAACCCTATTTATCATAGAGATATTAAACCAGATAATATTTTATATGAAAAAGATGGAGAAGATTATAAGTTGTTTTTAACAGATTTTGGGATTTGCTATATAGATACAGAAAAAGAAAGACTGACTCAAGCTGAAACAGCGATAGGAGCAAGAATGTTTATTGCTCCAGAATATGAAAAAGGTAGAATTGACAATATTAACCATAAAGGAGACATATTTTCTATTGGAAAAGTCATTTGGTATATGATAAATGGTGAAAAAAATGATTTTTTACCATCAAATTTTTGGCATCTAAAAGAATTTAATTTAGTAAAAAAATTTGCTAATAATACTGATATGATTTTTGCAAATAATATTATATCAATTTGTTTAAATTATATTCCCGATGATAGACCAAATTATGATAAACTAATTATTTTAATTCAAAATTTTCTTAAAAAATCAAAAATAGATAGTGATGAAAGGTTAAAATTGGAAGTTGCACAATACGAAGAAAAAAGAAAAATTGATCTACAAGAAATAAAAGAGAAAAATGCTTTACTAGTTAATACTTTTAGTATATGTTTTGTCGAAGCATTAGAAAAGTTAAGTAATAAATATGATTTTGAGTTAATTTCTACGATATTAACAGAATATAAAAGTAAATCAAAAAACGGAGTAGATTATACTTCAAACTATGTGGAACAGAATATTGAACATGCTCTTTACAGAAACAAAATTGATAGAATGAATATTTTTATTAATTATCATTCAGCAAAAGATAACGAAAAGTATTGCAATGTAGATATTGAATATCATATTTATTCTAAAAATAAAATATCAAAATTGTTCCGTATATTTTATAAAGAAACTGGAGTATTGTATTCTGAATTCAATCAAAAAATTGAACTTTTTTCAGAAGAAGTTGTTTTAGATTGGGGAGTAGACTTGATTTCGGAATATGTACACTCATATGATCAACAATAAAGTATTATACAATAAAAATCGACTACAAAGCATTTGAAAATTTTGTTATAAACTAATTCTTCTGTATCTTTATAGGACGAGTTTCTCATAATTAGAAGGTTGAACATATCCTAACCATACTTTTTAAGATTTTATTAAGAAGGTTTCTTGATTTGTTGTATAAATTCCCTTTCTTACTTTTACACTAAATTTAAATTCTATTATTATAAATAGGATATATATGATTCTCTAGAAATTGTGACTAATTCACTATACATGCAAAAAACTAAGGGCTGAAATTAATTTCCCAGCCCTATAATTTATAGATAATTTATTATTTTATATCAATTTTCAATTCATCATCTACATAGTCTAGGTGGATTTCCATTCCATCTTCGATACCATGACGGATTAATTCAACTGAAAGTTTGTTTTCAATTTGACTTTGGATGAATCGTTTAAGTGGACGAGCACCGAATTTCATATCGAATCCAGCAGTCGCAACCCAACTAGAAATATTATCAGTATAAGTTAAAGTAATATTTCTATTAGCGGTACGTGCAACAAGTTCGTTAAGAAGTTTATTAGCGATTCCTTTAATATTATCTTGTGTTAATGGTTTAAAGATAATTATATCATCCATACGGTTAAGGATTTCTGGTTTGAAGTAACCGTAAAGTTGATTAGTAACATTTTTACGAGTTTCTTCAGAAATCACACCATCTTTCACTTCTTCTAATAGTTCTAATGAACCAATGTTAGAAGTCATGATAATTATTGTGTTTTTGAAATCTACCACTACACCTTTAGAGTCAGTAAGTGTACCTTCATCAAGAAGTTGAAGTAAGATAT
>NZ_CAUSAI010000049.1:0-11920 GCF_963529685.1 uncultured Gemella sp. | reverse complement strand
CTGCCTAGATTTCTTGAGTGATTTTTTCCCGTGCCCCGAACTTGACAAAGAGCCAATTTTTATATACAATAGTTATATATTGTTGTGTATTTTGTAAGTTATCCGTTATAATAGTTTTCATAAGAGTAAATTCCCTATTTGATTTGAAGTAATTTCATTTTACAGGATTTACTCTTCTTTTTTATATTTTATCTTACATCAATTGTAACACTATAGAAATTTGTAAAATCAACTTTTGAGAGAGCTGTGAAAAATTATGAATAAAAGATCAAATTTGGTATAATTATTAATGTGAAATTTTAAAATATTATAAAATTGGATTTTATTTATAGGAGAAGATATGTTTGATTATTTAAAGGTTTGGATAAATACAAATGAAGAAACTGAAAATAAAATAGTAAATGATTTTTTATCAGATATTGATATAGAATTAGAAGAAAATTATTTATATAAAAATATAGTATATAAGTTCTGTAAAAATGAACAATTAAAATATTGGAATAGAGAAATTTATTATTTTATCGACAACAAAATTAAAACATTAGAAAATAAATTAGGAAAGAATAAATTATTGAATGTAATAATTGATAATCTGGATTTATTAATTAAATCATATGAAAAATTGTTAACTATTGAAGAAAGAATAATTTTAATGGAGAAATTTAATGGTTCCGAGGAACTGAAAGCTAATATTTTCTCACTTAATATATATAATGATTTATTGAATTCTTCTTACAGTAATCTTTTAAAATTTTTTATAGAAATAGAAGGAATTGTTGAAGAAAAAAATTTATCTCAGAAAAATTTAACATCTCAAATAGATGTACTTACTGCGAGGGAATATGAAGAATTAACAAAATTATCTGATTCAAACATACGAAACTCTATCTCTCATGGAGATACATATTTAAATAATAACAAAATAGTTTTTAGTTATAAAATAGGTAGAGAATATTTAGAAAAAAATAAATCAACGTATGATTTTGTAATTGATTTAAAAGAAGTATTTGATGCTACTGCTGCGACATGCCTAAGGTTATTTATATATTTAATCGAAAATATGGTAACAGAAGAGGTTATACTACAAAATCCCGATATTTCGGAAGAAGGGAAAAACTTTATAAAAAATTTAAGTTATTCGACAATATTAATGGAGTGTAATTATTCATATTCATTTAACCCATTTGGAAATAAAGAAAAAATACAATTTAATATAGATTATACACATCCAAATTTAGATATCGATTCTCGTTGTGAATTTGGACTACATGTAGTAAATTGCGTAGTAAAAAACGAGAATTTAAAATTTACTGATGATTTATATGTTGGATTTAAGTCAACAAAGTCATTAAATTCATTTCTTAGTTTAAGTGTAAAACAGCTATCTGAAATATTTAGTTATTCAGAACAAAGAGAAAATGCGTTGGCAGAATTGTATCGTTCATCATCAATGTGGGAAGTGAATGAAGAGATTAGGAATGAAACTGATGATTTATTTAGAAACTATGGAAATATAGAAAATGAGAGATATAAGGTTTCAGAAATAACCGATATTAGTTTAGATGATAAAAAAAGATTTAGTTGCACAATGTATGTTGGAAAAGTTAATAAATTTCAGTTGAAAGAAATGGTTAATGAAGCTATTATGGAAGTGAAGACTATTAAAAATTATGGATTTAGTAATAACAAAGTGAAGCACGGGGAAATGGAAACTGACATTGTATTTATGACTATTTATAAAGAAGAAGTAAGAAGAGGAAATAAGAGAAGTTTATTTCCAGAGAACGATAATTTTATTTGTTATGTTCAGTATGATATAAATAAAAAATTTCAAATAAAAAATGATTTAATCGATAAATATTTGACTCCAGAAAGAATAGGTTATTTACAATATAGATGGAATCCAAATTTTAATAAAAAAAAATAAATATTTAGGAGTGAATTTACTAATATATGGTAACAAAGAAACAACATTATTATCCGAGATCTTTAATTAAGTATTTTGCCAATGAAGATGATAAATTATATACATACATTAGGATTTCAAATAGGATATAAAATATAAATTAAGAAATAATAGTTGTTTAGGAGGTTTGATAATGATGAATTTAGATCCAGGATCTTTAGCAGATTGGGTAGGAAATGTAATATCATTTCTAGGAATACTTATTGCTTCATTTTTTACTGTACGATATTATCGTAAAGATAACAGAAAAACATGGAAGTTGTACAAAAATATTGAGTTTAAGAGAATTCTTCTCGAGAATGGTGTAGAAATTGTAACTGATGATGAAATAATAGTTATTAGTTGTTATAATAATGGAAAATTACCAGTATTTCTTGAAGTAAATAAAGTTGTAAAAAGAAAGAGATATCTATTTAATAAATATTCTAAAACTGTTGAGGAATTTCTACTATGGAGGAAGGACTTTGATATAGATAAAAATAATAAAATAAAAATAATGCCATCAGAGTTTGTTGAAATATATAAAGTAGATTTGAAATTTGTATTAGAATTTTATGAACAGAATAAAAGTAAACTTAATAGTTATGAGGATTTTTATTTTCGTATAGAAGAATTAGAAGGTAAAAGAAAGTATATAAAAATTAATGATATTTTCGAAGAGTAAAGGTGTTTAATACTATGAAATCAAAAAAATTATTAACAGCATTAATACATCTAGCTTAATAATAAGTGGATGTTCAACAATGAAGGAAGAAAAGAAAGAAAATCCAGTTAAGAATGAAACTGATAAAGATAAAGTAAATTCTTCTAGTAGAGAAGGTCAGTATACATTTAAAGATGGAAAAGTTGTCATGACTGATATTGATATAAAAATTACTAAGTACAAAGTTATACCTGTTGGATCTGAAGGTAATGAATATGGTAAAAATCCTGTTATAGCATTCTGGTATGATACTACGAACAAAAGCGATAAAGATATAATTTCACCTAGTGTTGCTTGGACAGCTGCTTTTCCAAATGGAGCAATTCTGGATAATGATAAAAACAAGGTTAATAAGCTTCAGCCAGCATCACATCCTGATAAGTCTTTACTTAATGATCAGTTAGTTACAATTAAAAAAGGCGGAACAGTTTCTGGAGCTGTAGCTTATGAACTTACAGACTTAACTACACCTGTAAAACTTACTGCATATAAAGGAGTAGGTGGAGTTGAATTAGGTAGTCAAGAATTTGCTGTGAAATAAAATAAATTTTATTCGGATTGATATTATATCAGTCCGAATTTTTTGATGAAATTTTAATTTTTTATAACACTGTTAACACTCAATAATAACTATTTTTAATTTTTTTGCCAAGTTGAAATTATTTCCTAAAATACTGGTATTAAAGTATTTGTGTTGCGTTTTCAATTTGGCAAAATTCATTTTGCCTACTTTGATATTGTTAGTTGACTAGGCAGAATGTATAATGAGTTCATAAGATAAAAGTAAAACACAAAAGGAGATATATACTTATGAGCGAAAATAAAAGTAGTTTAAAAGTTTTAGTTCAAAAAGTCGGTACTGCTCTTTCAAGTATGGTAATGCCTAACATTGGAGCATTTATAGCTTGGGGATTAATTACTGCATTATTTATACCAACAGGATGGATGCCAAACGCAAAACTTGCGGCATTAGTTGCACCGATGATATTCTTCCTATTACCACTATTAATTTCTTATTCAGCTGGTAAAAACGTTCATGATGAACGTGGAGGAGTTGTAGCAGCGATTGCTACTATGGGTGTTATTGTTGGAACAGTGACAATCAATGAAAAAGGTTTAAATGGAACACCAATGTTCCTAGGAGCTATGGTTATGGGACCTATCGCAGCTCACCTAATGAAAAAATTTGACAAAGCAGTTCAACCAAAAATTAAAACTGGATTAGAGATGTTAGTAAACAACTTCTCAGCTGGTATTCTTGGATTTATCTTAGCTATTTTAGGATTCTTTGGAATTGGACCTATTGTTAAAGTTATTACTAATGCACTTAGTGCTGGAGTAGATGTGATTATTAATGCGCATTTATTACCACTTGCTAACGTGTTTATCGAACCAGCAAAAATCTTATTCTTAAACAATGCGATTAACCATGGTATCTTAACACCAATCGCAACTGAACAATCATTAAATACTGGTAAATCAGTTCTATACCTATTAGAAGCTAACCCAGGTGTTGGATTCGGTATCTTACTAGCTTACATGTTCTTTGGAAAAGGTTCTGCTAAAGCTTCTGCTCCAGGTGCAGCAATCATCCACTTCATCGGTGGTATCCATGAGATCTACTTCCCATATATCTTAATGAAACCTGCATTAATCTTCGCAGCTATGGCAGGAGGAGTAAGTGGTACAGCAACATTCCAACTATTAGGTGCAGGTCTTCGTGCTCCGGCTTCACCAGGTAGTATTTTAGCAGTATTCGCTCAAACAGCTACAGGAAGCTACTTCGCAGTAACTGCAGGGGTGGTAGTTTCTACTCTAGTAACATTCGTAATCGCAAGTATCATCTTAAAACGTGATAAAGGTGATGGAGATCTAGAATCAGCACAAAGCAAAGTAAGTAACATGAAAGCTGAATCAAAAGGACAAGACGTAGCAGCTGATACTGCAAGTGAAACTTCTTATGCTGATGTTAAAAGAATTATCTTCGCTTGTGATGCAGGAATGGGAAGCTCAGCGATGGGTGCTTCTATCCTACGTAATAAAGTGAAAAAAGCTGGACTTGATTATGAAGTAACAAATGTAGCGATTAGAAATTTAAATGAAGAAAGTGGATTATTAATCGTAACTCAAAATGAATTAACGCCAAGAGCGAAACAAATGAATGGAAAAGCTCTACACGTATCTGTAGATAATTTCCTAAACAGTCCAAAATACGATGAAATCGTTGAGAATTTGCAAAAATAGAAAAATAACTATATAATATTTTGTAAATAGATACGGTAGTGTTTATGACTTCTTCTTAGATAAGGCGCTATGCATTACTAAGAGGAAGTCATATTTTTATTATGAAAGAAAGTTTTGGATATCTTTGAATGGAGGTCATATGTTTAACGAACGTGAAAAATTAATATTACAAGTTTTGTTGAAAAATACTGATGAAGCACTTAGTATAAAAGAGATTGCTAAGGCTACAAAAATTAAAGAACGAACACTCTATAGAGAAATTAAAAACTTAGAGAGTTCATTAAATCAACTTGGAATAGATTTAACGAAAGAAAAGTCTAAGTATGTACTAAAAGGTAATTTATCCGAGTTGGATTCTTCATTATTTGAAGCTAGTTTTCAAGATTATGCATATTCAACTGAAACTAGATTGAATTTAATATTATGCTTCTTAATTCTTAGTGAAGATACTTCGATTAAAGATATTTCTGAGAAACTGATGTTAAGTTATAATACTGTTGCGACTGCAATAGGCACTATCGAAAAGATTTTATCTGATTACAAGTTGATATTGATTAGAAAAAAAGGGCATGGTATTGAAATAGAAGGTAGTGAAATAGATCGAAGAGTACTTCTTATTTCATTGCTGTGTAATGAGATTAGTGATGAGGAATTTTTCACTAGATTAAATGACCGTAGTATTTTATCAAGCAATCCATTTACAAAATTCTTGAATTTTGACTTTATAAAAAAGGTATTTTATCAAAATAAACATCTTGATGTGTTTAAAATATATACTGATTCTAGTATTAAGAAAATTCTTATAAGTTTAAATGTGGTGTTTCTTAGAATGTCATATCCAACTGATATTAAAGAAAATATTACGAACCAAGAATATGATAGTATAAAGTCATTACTAATCGCTTCTAAAGATATTATTGAATTTGATATTACAGATGATATAATTCAATTTCTTATCAAAATATTAAAAACTTGTCGTCTAATTGAACAACTTTCATATTTAAATGATAAGTATTCATATACATTAGTATATAAAATAAGCCTATTGATAAAATATGTTTCTGAAAAAATGAATGTAGATTTTACACAAGATACGAATCTTTCTAGTGGTCTTATTGCACATGTTGAATCAGCTATAAAAAGACATCAGATGAATTTAATAGAGGAAAATGATGAATTACAAGATTTTGTATTGAAAAATTACAACGAGCTATATCTTGTAATTAAATCAGAACTGTTAGTTGTGTTTGATGAAATTATGTTTAATTCTACGGAGTTAAGTTATATTGTTATACATTTTGCTTCTAGTTATGAACAAATTTATAGAAAGAATTTTATTCGTGCTCTAGTAATATGTGCTAGCGGTATAGGAAGTTCAAAAATTTTAGGTAGTCAGATTAGAAAGAATATTCCTGAAATAAAAAATCTAGAATATACAATTCCTAGTAAGGTAACTAAATCTTTAGTAAATAATTATGACGTAGTAATATCTTCAATCGAATTAGAACAAGATGTCGATTACTTATTAATCCCGACTATACTAAAAGAAAAAGATATAAACTTAATTCGTGAAAAAATATTATCTAGTAGGAGTTTCAAAAGAAATAATGCTGTTAAAAGAGAAAATATTATCAATATTGATAGGTTTAGCCATGCGTGTCGAATTATTTTGAAAAACACTGAGTATGTTGAAACAGCTAGCGTAGCTAATTATGAAGAAATATTAAATGGTATTTTAAAGGATTCAACACTGAATATTACTAACAAAGATGAAGTTTTAAATAGTTTGTTAGAAAGACATACTAAGAGTTCTGTAGTTATTCCTAATACGAATATAGCTCTTTTCCATACGTTGAATAATGATATCAAAGAACCGTTTGTTATTATTAGTTCGTTAAATGATAGTATCATTATGAAGGATCCAATGGGAAGTGATCAGATTGTTGATAATTTTATAGTGATGGTTAGTCAAAATCAACAAGAATTTACAGATTTACTTAGTCAAATTAGTATTGCGATATTAGATGATGAGGTATTTACTAAAGCTTTGGCTAGTAAGAATAAAGACTTTATCCTTACAAAGATTGAACTAATTTTGAAAAATTATATCTTACAGTTATAGTTATAATAGCGACTTGGAAATTAATTTCAGGTCGCTATTTTGTTATAAATGAAGTTCATATATAGCGATGTTTTAAAGTGATTTACTGTCGAATTTATTTTTTGGCAGTATTTATAACTCTATTTTGGCAAAAAGTGTTTCGCCGACTTTGATATTGTTTAGTAGGATAACTAAAGGTATAATTAACTTATAAGAGATAGAATAAGAAAACTAGAAGGAGAAATGAAGATGAATTTAACAAAAAAAGATATTAGATTAGGACAAGAAATTAGTAACAAAGAAGAAGCGATTAGAAAAGCAGGAGAAATCTTAGTAGAAAATGGATATGTAGATAGTGATTACATCCCTGCAATGTTAGAAAGAGAAGAAATCGTATCAACTTACATGGGGAACTTTATTGCGATTCCTCACGGAACAGATGAAGCTAAAAAATCAATTAAAAGTACAGGAATTTCTATTATTCAAATACCTGGAGGAGTTTCTTTTTCGAATCCTGAAGATACTGAAGATAAGATGGTATTCGTAGTATTTGGTATAGCTGGTAAAGACGGTGAGCATTTAGAATTATTATCAAAAATAGCAATCTTCTGTTCAGAACAAGAAAATGTTATAAAATTAGTAAATGCAGCTACTGAAGAGGAAGTTATTACTTTATTATCAGAAGTTGAATAATTAAAAATAAAATTAGTAAGAAGGTATTACAATGAAAAATTTACACTTTGGTGCGGGAAATATCGGACGTGGATTCATAGGAGAATTATTAAATAAATCTGGATATCACATTACTTTTGTAGATATTAATAAAGATGTGGTTAATGATTTAAAACGCCGTGATACATACACTATTAGAATATTAGATGAAAATATTGAAGAAGTTGAACTTAATAACTTTGATGCTTTAAACATTGCTGAAGAAAAAGAACAACTTTATACAGCAATCAGTGAGGTAGAATTAATTACTACTTCTATAGGTCCGAATGTTCTGCCTATCATAGCTAAAGATATCGCAGAAGGATTAAAATTAAAAGTAGAGAATAATAATACTAAATTATTAGATATTATCGCTTGTGAAAATATGATCTCTGGATCTGAATTTTTAAAAACAGAAGTATTTAAACACCTTTCAGAACAGGAACAAGATTTTGTTAATGAATATGTAGGATTCCCAAATTCTGCAGTAGATAGAATTGTACCAGCTCAAAAACATGATGATGTTCTTTTAGTTGAAGTAGAGAAATTCTGTGAATGGGTAATAGAAGCGGATAAAATAAAAGTAGAAAGTAATAGAAATATTGAACAAGTACACTACGTAGAAGATCTTAATCCATTTATTGAAAGAAAACTATTTACGGTAAATACAGGACATGCAGCACTAAGCTATATTGCGAATTACTTAGGTATTGAGTTAGTTTCAGATGGTGCTAAACATGCTGATGTAAGAAAAGATTTCATCGCTGTATTAGAAGAAACTAGTGCATTACTTGAGGAAAAATGGGGATTCGATAAAGCAGAGATGGAAGCTTATAGAAATAAAACAATCAAACGTTTTGAAAATCCTCGTATTGTAGATAATGTTTCTAGAATTTGTCGTACTCCTATAAGAAAATTAGGGTATAATGAAAGATTCATTAAACCTATTAGAGAAACAGAAGAATTAGGATTATCAAATAGTGCTTTATTAAAAGCTTGTTCATATATTCTTACATTTAAATCTGAAGAAGATGAACAATCTGTAAAACTTGAACAATTAATTAAAGAAAAAGGTGTTATTGAAGCTTTAAGTGAAGTAACAGAATTGACGGACACAGCCTTATTAAATAAAATCAAAAAAGGTTATGAAAAATTAGTTTAATAATACATACAAGTATCTCTATAGTAAAATTATGACATGACGTGTATACATAAGAATGAAATAGTATGTATTATTAGCAGTTTTATATAAAATAATAATTGAAAGTCTTTGGAATATTGATTCTAAAGACTTTTCGCTTTATTTTTGAAAAAATAAGGTGAAGCTATTGGAACTACAACGTATAAATGATATCATTGTAGTAAGAGTTACTACAACGGAATAATAAAATATAAAGGATGGGATGGATATAGTGTATTTTCATAAAGATTAAAAATGTTGAATCTTATCAGCCTATTTCCTTTCATTCTATTCTTTTTCACGTTATAATTAAGTTACTATTACTAGAAATTTTCGGAGGTAACACATGAATGAAGTAATTAAAACGATGCTAAATCATCGTACGACTCGTAGTTTTGTAAAAGGAAAAGAACTACCTAAAGAACATCTTGAGCAAATCATCACTAGTTCAAAACAAGGATCTAGCTGGATGAATGGTCAACATTATAGTATTATTGTAACAACAGGTGAAACTAAACAACAAATTGCTGATTTAATCCGTGAAAAATCACCTGGTAATGCGGTTCATATCGAAAATTCTGCGGCGCTTTTACTATATTTCTTAGATTATACTAATATTAAATTATCATTTGATATTGAAGGTGGAGAGTTTGATATTTCTAATCAATACGAGCCTTTACTTATCGGGACTTTAGATGTTGGTATAGCGATGCAAAATGCCGCTTTAGCTGCTGAGTCTTTAGGATATGGAATCGTGTATTGTGGTGGTTTAAGACGTTTTGGCAATAGTATTTCAGAATTATTGAATATTCCTGAGACTGCTTTATTTGTATGTGGTTTAAGTATTGGGGTTATAGATGAAGAGTTATCAACAGAAAAAGTTAAACCTAGATTACCAGAAGTGGCTAATGTAGGATATAATGAATTCCCTAAATCAAATGTAGAAGTATTAAAAGAATACCGTCAAACAATGGAAGACTTCGCAGAAGCACGTGAGACTAAAACATGGACTAAGAAGTTCGCTGATTTCTATGCACAACCTTCTAGTATAGAAAAAGTAACTAAAGAACTATTAGAAAAAAATGGTTTTGTGAGTGAGAAGGAATAAAGAATAAGATTAAATTAGAAAACCGCTTATGTAGTTGTATGCTAGATAAGCGGTTTTTTTGTAATAAGATAATAAAAAAGATGATTTTTTCAAAAAAATGTACTAATTGATACATTTTTAATTGACAAAAGTCGTAGTTTTAGTTATGATGATAGTATAAAGAGGTGATTTTATGAACCCTAATTATAATCAAAATTATACAAAAGAAGATATAGAAAATATTCTATACATAATAAAAGAATGTATAAGATCCAATAAATACACGATTTCATTTAATCAAAATAGGAGAGAAAATATCGCATTTGTTAACGATTATAATATTAGAAGTGATAAGCAAAAAAGTATATTACTAAATATTAAAGTTGATGATTTTTGTCACTCTCTACAGAATACAAATATTGGATATGAACATGAAGTGTTGTATGTTTTTGTACCTCAAGTAAGTTTATTTAATATAGATGATGTAGAAGAAGTTGTAGATATTTATACAAAGTTTAATATAATTGATTATGGAGAGACAAATCGTACTATAGTGATTTCCTTTCATAAATGCAATAAAGAAATAGATTATGCATTTAGATAATCTAATTATAAAGATGATGTATATTTTGAAATGGATAAATAGTAAGTGAGGAATTTTGATATGGAAAAAGTTTTTTGTGAAAACTGTAGAAATGATGTTGAGTATAGCATAATTGAAGAACAAATGATAGGAACTATAAAAGGTGAGACTTATACTTACACTGGCAAAGTTGCTAAATGCAAAGAATGTAAATCTGATATCTTTGTGAATAGTATAAATGATTATAATCTAGAAGCTTTATATGATGTATATAGAGAAAAGAATGGTATCATCTCTTTAGAGAAAATATTAGGAATATGTGAAAAGTATAATATATCTAAGCGTCCATTGTCATTGTTATTAGGATGGGGTGAACAAACTTATTCACGTTACTGTAATGGAGATATTCCTAGTAAACAGTATTCAGATATACTAAATAAAATCTATGAAAGTCCAGTATTTTATAGTGAACTTTTAGAAAATAATAAAGAAAAATTACCTTCAGAAATTGCGTATAAAAAAAGTAAAGAAGCAGTTGATAAAATTCTTGAAGGGAATTTAAATGAAGAGTCAAAAATAAATAGGGTTATTAATTATATCTTAAATCGTTGCGAAGATATTACGCCTTTAGCATTACAAAAATCATTGTATTATGTCCAAGGATTTTATTATGCATTTAATAATGAATTCTTGTTTGAAGAAGATTGTCAGGCGTGGGCGCATGGTCCGGTTTATCCCGAGATTTATTTTAAATATAAACATTATAAATTTGATCCAATTGAATCAAAAATAGAAGTTTCAGATACAATATTTACATCATCAGAATTGATAATTATGGAAAATGTAGTAAAACATTTTTGTTGCTATAGCGGAAAAGTATTAGAAAAATTTACACATTCTGAATATCCTTGGTTAGAAACTAGAGGGAAAATTCCAGAATTAGAATCATCTACTGAGATAATAAAAAAAGAGTATATTGGAAAATATTTCAAAGACGTTAGAGAAAAATACAATATGATAAATCCTAGTGATATAGAATCATATGCAAAAAAAATGTTTGACTGTATGTAAAATATTAGCCTACTAATTTGAAAATAGTGTCGCTTGCTGATGGAGCGGGGTAGAAGTAATTCAGTACGAAAATAGTGCCGTTTGCTGATGGTACGGGATAAAAATAATTCAGTTTGAAAATTGTGTTTAGATAAATAGATTCATAAATAACTGCCACATATGTATTTTAATAATATATATGTGGTGTTTTTTATTGTTAAAAAGACACCTATGTAATCACATAAGTGTCTTGCAGAGCAGAAATTAATCTCTCTGAGAAAGTTACCAGTAGAGC
>NZ_CAUSAI010000048.1:0-12080 GCF_963529685.1 uncultured Gemella sp. | reverse complement strand
TTAAAAATAATGAAAGTAGAGTGTCTGCTATACCGGGAGTAGTACATGAATTAGTGCTAGATGGACACACTGTGTATGTAGAAAAAGGAGCAGGTTTAGCTTCAGGTATTTCAGATGCTGAGTATGAAAAAGTGGGTGCTGTTTTATTAGATAAAGCAGAAGATGTATGGAATAAATCTGATTTGATTTATAAAGTTAAAGAACCAATCCCATCAGAATATAAATATTTTAGAAAAGGTTTGATTATTTATACATACTTACATTTAGCAGCAGACCCAGAACTAACTAAAGCAATGGTGGAATCAGGCACTATAGGTATTGCTTTTGAAACAGTAAAAGTAGGTCGTACATTACCTTTATTAAGACCTATGAGTGAAATTGCGGGAAGAATGGCAATCCAAGAGGGAACTAGATTCTTATCTAAAGTTCAAGGTGGTAAAGGGAAATTATTACAAGGGGTACCAGGTGTACAACCAGGACATGTAGTTGTTATTGGTGCAGGGGTTGCTGGAACAGCGGCAGCTACTGCAGCAGCAGGGCTAGGTGCTCGTGTTACAATGCTTGATGTTAACTTAGATCGTTTAACAGAATTATCTCATATCTTCGGTGGAAAAGTAGAAACAGTTTACTCTAATAAACTTAATATTGCTAATGCAATTAAATCTGCAGACTTAGTAGTAAGTACAGTTTTAATTCCGGGAGCTAAAGCACCAAAACTTGTTACAAAAGAAATGATTAAAGATATGCCGGATGGTGGTGTTATCGTTGACGTAGCAATTGACCAAGGTGGTACAACTGAATATACAGAAGGACGTCCAACAAGTCACGACAATCCTATCTTTGTGGAAGAAGGGGTATTACACTATTCAGTAGCCAATATTCCAGGTGCTGTGGCAGAAACAGCAACATATGCATTATGTAATGCTACTGCTAAGTATGTAAAAGTTATCGCTAAATTAGGTGTTAAAGATGCAGTAGCTAAATTCCCAGAGTTATTACCAGGAGTTAACGTGGCTAACGGAAAAGTAACGTTCAAAGCAGTTGCAGATGATTTAGGATACGAGTATACTCCGGTGGAACAAGCTTTGTAATATAATATTAAAAACTGAAAATATAAAATAGTTATATTGTAGAGGAAGTGGGAAGGATGTTTATATACGTTTTTTTCCCTTCCTTTTTTAAAAAAATATAAAAAATTAATTATGTAATTCAATATATCAATTTATTAAGTTATTTATTAATTTGTTTTTTCTTTACTTACATAAGTAGATGATATAGTAGTAAATATTAATTGACTATGATATAATTAGTAAATAATATTAATAGGGGAGAATATTTAAAATTAGGAGGATATTATGAGCGTTTTTAGAAAAAAATCAATAGATTCAATTTTAGCAGAATCTAGAAACAAAACGTTAAATCCCACGATGAAAACCATGGATTTAGTTTTGTTCGGGATTGGAGCGATTATTGGATCAGGAATTTTGGTATTAACTGGTAAAGCTTCAGCTGAAGCAGGTCCGGCGGTTGTTTTTTCATTTTTAATTGCAGGGTTAGCCTGTTGTTTGGCAGCACTGTGCTATGCAGAATTGGCGTCAACAATCCCATCAAGTGGTAGTACTTATACATATCTATATGTATCAGTTGGTGAAATTGTTGCCTATGCTATTGGATGGGTATTAATAGGAGGGTATGTTCTAACAGCAGCAACAGTTGCAAATGGTTGGTCAAGCTATTTCTCTCGTCTTTTAGCAGGATTAGGTGTAGAACTTCCCAAAGAGATTTATACATTACCTTCATTAGGAGGATATGGAAATATTCCAGCGATTATAATTGTACTGTTTATTACTTTTATTCTATCTAAAGGAACTTCAAGTAGTAAACTTGTTAATAACCTTATGGTAGCTGCGAAAGTTGGTATTGTAATTTTATTTATCGTTGTTGGATCATTCTATGTTGAACCAACTCACTGGACAAATAATTTTGCACCTACAGGATTCTCTGGTGTAATGTTAGCTGCAACAACAGTATTCTTTGCATACTTAGGATTTGATGCGATTTCTACTTCTGCTGAAGAAACAATTAATCCAGAAAAAGCATTGCCAAAAGCAATTATTATCACTATGATTGTTTGTACTGCATTCTATATCTTAGTATGCCTAGTATTAACTGGAGTTGTTGACTATAGTAGATTAGGAACTGGAGATGCATTAGCGTTTGTACTAGAAGAAGTAGGTCAAAATAAAGTAGCAGGTATTGTTTCTCTTGGAGCAGTTGTTGGACTTATGGCGGGTATCTTATCATTCATGTATGCGGGTATTCGTATTACATATACAATCGCACGTGATGGATTATTGCCAAAAGGATTAACAAAAGTTAATTCTAACAAAGTGCCAAGCACAGTAACTTGGGGATTAGGAATTTTAACAGCAGTTTTAGCTGGATTCTTGCCATTAGGTAACTTAGCAGATTTAGCAAACGTTGCTTCTATTATAGCATTTGCATTAGTAAGTTATACAACTATTGTATTCTATAAAAAATTCCCAGATTTAAAACGAGGATTTAGAGTGCCTGGTATGCCAGTATTACCGATTATCTCTATCGTATTATTTGGAGCATTATTATATAGTGTTACTTTAACAACATGGATTATCTTCATCGTTTGGATAATCGTAGGTATGATTATATACTTTGCATTTTCATATAAAAATAGTAAATTAAAATAATAAAATATAGAGGGAGTGGCTCAAAAATCGTGATTTCGGAGAAATAGATTTTGTTGAGCCACTCCCTTTTATTAGATATCTAAAAAATTTTTATAAAGCCATTTTTGAAATCAATAAACCACTTTGTCTATGTGAACTTTGTTAAATTTTAGGACTTTTGGGTCAGCACCTCTTTAAATAATATTAATCAAATATATTAGAAATAAATTTTATGAATTGGACCAAAGGTTACGTTTGTTACTTTTGGCTTTATTTTGTGCTTTTTTATAGCGTTCAAGGTATCTAACATCTGGAGGTTTAACATATTTAATTTCAGCTAGACCTGCAGCTAATAATTCTTCTTGAACACTTTTTCCATCAGCATAGACATAACATAAACCTCGGTGGTATTTATCTTCTTTTTGATATACATCAAATTCGATCTCTATTGTTTTGGCGTTATTTAATAGTCTACCGTTTAGTTCGCTCGCTTCAGGACCGAATCTTTGTACTTTGACACCAGGTTTAACCGTTTCAGGAGTATCAATTAGCAAATATCTAATTTTCAGATCTTTATTATTAAAATTTACCACAATTGTATCTCCATCTATTTTTTTTACAAATTTAACCTTATATCTTGTTGTATCTCCTTTTATTAAGACGCTATTTATAGTTGCCTCTTTATAGTTTTCACCATGTGTATTGAAAATAGTAATTATTAATAAAGAAATGCTGATAAATAATATAAAAAATACTATGAAAACTTTTTTATTCATAAATATTACCCCCTTAATTTCAATTTTAACACTTTTAATTTAAGTAATAAAGTGATAAATCAAAATTTTAAAGTTAATATTTTTCTTTAAAAGAAATAGTGTTGAATTCTGTAATAATTATAAAGTTAAAGTTCATTAATATAATTAAATGTATCGAATGTATATTTTTAAGTTTACCTTAATAACAACCTTTAATTTAAGGTGATTTAGTAAAAAATATTGTTTATAATAGTATAAATATTATAATATTTATACTATGTTCCACTGTGTGAAACAGATATGTTGTAAACGTATTAAATTGATGTTAGTATAAAATTACAATATAAAACTAAAGGAGAAATAAATATGACTAAATTAAAAAAAGAAAATTACCAAATGTATATCAATGGAGAGTGGGTTGATGCCGAAAATAAATCGGTTTTAAAATCATATAATCCTGCTACTTCAGAATATTTAGCTAGTTTTCCAGATGCTACAGAAGGAGACGTAAACAAAGCTGTTAAAGCAGCGCAAGAGGCATTTAAAACATGGAAATACACTACAGCATCAAAACGTGCAGAGTTATTAAATAAAATTGCTGATATAATTGATGCTAATACTGAATTGTTGGCTACTGTTGAATCTTTAGATAATGGTAAACCAATTAGAGAAACTTTAAATGTAGACGTGCCGTTTAGTGCAAGACACTTTAGATATTTTGCCGGCTGTATATTAGCAGATGAAGGGCAAGCAACAGTATTAGATGAGAAATTCTTAAGTATAGTATTAAGAGAGCCTATTGGTGTAGTTGGACAAATTATTCCATGGAACTTTCCGTTTTTAATGGCTGCATGGAAAATTGCACCAGCGTTAGCAGCGGGGAATACAATTGTTTTAAAACCATCAAGTATAACATCACTTAGTTTATTAACATTTATTGAATTAATTCAAGATGTTCTTCCAAAGGGAGTATTGAATGTAATTACAGGTAGTGGAAGTAAATCAGGAGAATTTCTAAAAAATCATCAAGATTTAAATAAATTAGCATTTACAGGTTCTACAGAAATAGGTAAAAAGATTGCTGTTGCCGCAGCAGAAAAACTAATTCCAGCAACATTAGAATTAGGTGGTAAATCAGCTAATATTATTTTAGATGATGCTGATATTGAAAAAGCGCTTGATGGAGTTCAACTTGGTATTTTATTTAATCAAGGTCAAGTATGTTGTGCAGGATCTAGAATTTTTGTTCAAGAAGGAATTTATGATGATTTTGTGACGAAAGTAAAAGAAAAATTCGCTAAAATTAGAATAGGTAATCCTTTAGATCCTAATACTCAAATGGGAAGTCAGATTGATGAAAAACAAGCAAATAAAATTATAAATTATATAGAATTGGCAAAAAAAGAAGGTGGAGAAGTAATTGTTGGTGGAGAACGATACACTGAAAATGGTTGTGACAAAGGTGCATTTGTTAAGCCAACATTAATCGCAGGTGTAAACAATGGTTGTCGTATATCTCAAGAAGAAGTGTTTGGACCTGTATCGGTAATAATTAAATTTAAGTCTGATGAAGAAGTTATCTCACAAGCAAATGATAGTGAATACGGACTTGCGGGTGCTGTATTTTCTAAAAATATTACTCGTGCATTAAATATTGCACGTAGAGTAGAAACTGGAAGAGTATGGGTAAATACTTATAATCAAATACCTGAACACGCACCATTTGGAGGATACAAAAAATCAGGTATCGGACGAGAAACTCATAAAGTAATATTGGAACATTATTCACAAATGAAAAATATCTTAATTGATTTGAGTGATGATGTCTCAGGATTCTATAATTAATAATAACTTATAGAAAGCCTATTATAAAATAATGATTGATATGTACCCCTTTTACTGAATATAATAGTGAAAGGGGTATTTTAATTATAATTATGACTGTATAACGAAATGTGATAAATACTATAAATTATTTTTTGATATTTTATCTAGATATGGTAAAATAGATATTGTAAGTGCTTTACAGTAAATCTATGTAAATAGCTAAAAGGAGAAATTAAAATGAGTAAGAAAACGTGGTATTTAGGACTAGATATAGGTACAGCTAGTGTAGGATGGGCTGCGACGGATACAGAATATAAAGTTATTAGAAAAAATAGAAAAAGATTATGGGGAGTTAGATTATTTGAAGAAGCTACAACAGCAGAAGAACGTAGAAATTATCGTTCAGGAAGAAGAAGACTGCAAAGAAGGAAATGGCGCTTAAATTTACTTGAGGAATTATTTGCTAGTGAGATAGAAAAAGTAGATAAGACTTTCTTTTTAAGATTAAAAGAAAGCCAATATCATTATGAAGATAAAACTCATAAAGTTCCTTATGCAATTTTTAATGATGCGAGTTATACTGATAAAGATTATTATAAAGAATATCCAACAGTTTATCATTTGAGGGCGAAGTTAATTTCTGAAGAAAACCCTGATATAAGAAAAGTATTTTTAGCAATACATCATATTCTAAAAAATAGAGGTCATTTTTTACTACAGGGTCAAAGTTTTAAAGATGGAAATTTAAACAATTTAATTAAAGAATTATTAGAACTTGATATACTTCATGTAGGATTTGATGTAACAGAGGAAATTGCTGGTAAAATTGCGAATATTTCATTAGAGAAAAAAACTTTAACAGATAAGGTAAATGATCTTAAGAAACTTTATCCAAAAGAAAAACAATTATTAGAAGTATTTAGACTTATTTTTGGAGGAAAAACAACATTAGATAAACTATTCTCTATTGATGAATATAAAGATTTAGATGCTTCTATAAAATCAATATCGTTTAAAGAGAAAATTTATGAAGAAGTTCGTCATGACTATGAGCAAGTATTATCTAATTATATAGAGTTACTTGATTTGGCTAAGTTAGTTTATGATAGTATTATTCTTTCTGACATTAAAAAAGAAGGAAAAACACTATCAGAATCTAAAGTAGAACTCTATGAAAAACATAAAGACGATTTGTTAAAACTAAAACAACTTGTAAAAAATGATTCTAAATTATCTGAAGACAAAAAAATTGAATTATATTCAACTATTTTTAAAGAAGATAAAGATAAAGGGACTAACTATGTAAATTACATTCGTAAAAGTGAAGAAGGTAAAGGGTGTAATTACGAAGACTTTAAGAAATTCTTAGTTAAAGAATTAGCTAAACTTGAAGAAAGCTCGACAAAAGAAGAAATATTCAAAGATTTAGAGTTAGAACAGTTTTTACCGCTACAAAGAACAAAAGATAATTCAGTAGTTCCTTATCAAATTCATAAAGAAGAATTGGTAAAAATATTAGAAAATGCTGCTAAATATCATAGTTTTTTAGGTGAAAAAGATGAAAGTGGTTATAGTATAAGTGAAAAAGTACTTCAATTATTAGAATTTAGAATACCTTATTATGTTGGGCCTCTTAACTCAAGTAAAAAAGCGAAAGAAGATGGTTTTGCTTGGTCTGTAAGAAACAAGGGATATGAACATACTCCAGTTACACCATGGAACTATGAGAAGGTTATTGATGAAAGTTCTAGTGCAGAAAAATTCATCACAAACTTAACAAATAAATGTACATATCTTAGAGGGGAAGATGTGCTTCCGAAAAGTTCACTATTATATTCTGAATTTGCATTATTAAACGAATTAAATGCTCTTAAATATGATGGAAATAGAATTAGTTTAGAAGCTAGAAATACAATTATAGAGAAACTGTTTAAACAACAAGGTAAAAAGGTTACAAAAACAAGTATTAAAAATCTGTTAAAAACTGAAGGATATATTGATGGTAAAGGAGAAATTTCTGGAATAGATATTACAGTGAAAAATGATTTGAAATCATACAGAGATTTCAAAAATATTCTTGGGGATAAATTTAATCCAGAACATGTAGAAAATATAATACTTTGGATAACTCTATATGGTGAATCTAGAAAACTGATAAAAGCAAAAATAGAAGCGGTATATGGCGATATATATTCAGAAGAAGAAATTGCCAAAATGTCTAGATTAGTATATAAAGATTGGGGAAGATTTTCTAGAAAACTATTGACAGAAATAGTAAGTAAAAAACTATATAATGAAGAAACAGGAGAGTGCTTAAACATTATTGGTGCAATGCGCCAAAATAATATTTTATTTATGGAATTATTGGCGGATAGATTTGATTATTTAGAACAAATCACAGATTATAATAAAGAATTACAACGCGATGTAACAGAGATAACACCAGAAATATTGGATGATTTATATGTCTCACCATCGGTTAAACGTTCTATTTGGCAAACTGTAAGAATAGTAGAAGAACTTAAGAAGATTATAGGTTGTGCACCTGCAAAAATCTTCGTAGAGACAACCAGATCGAATCAGGATAAGAAAGCCCCAACAGATTCTCGTAAAAAACAATTAGAATTATTCTATAAAGCTGTAAAAAAAGATGTTAAAGAGTTAGAATCAGAAATAGAAGCATTAAATTTTGAGGTATTAAATGAAAGACTTAGTTCTGAAGAACCATCGAAACTTAAGGTGAAGAAATTATATCTATACTATACACAGCTAGGAAGATGTATGTATAGTGGTGAAACAATCGATATTACTCAGTTGTATACTAATGCATATGATATAGATCACATCTACCCACAAAGTAAAGTGAAGGATGATAGTTTTACAAATACAGTATTAGTAAAAAGAGAATATAATGCAGCTAAAACAGATAGATATCCATTAGGTTCTGATATTCAAACACCTAGCAATAGAAGATTCTGGAAATTTTTAAAAGAAAAAGGTTTAATTACGGATGAGAAATATAACAGGTTAGTGAGAACAGAAGAATTCTCAGATGAAGAATTAACAGGTTTCATAGCACGCCAATTAGTAGAAACATCTCAATCAGTAAAAGCAGTAGCTGGAATATTAGGAGAATTGAATCCAGAAACTTCAATTTGTTATTCTAAAGCTGAAAATGTTTCTAGCTTTAGACAAAACTTTGGAAAAATTAAAGAAGGTAATAGAAGATCTGATAATACTGAACAGTTAATCAAAGTTCGTGAAATCAATGATTTTCACCATGCCAAAGATGCCTACTTAAATGTTGTAGTGGGTAATGTCTATGATACGAAGTTTACTCGTAATGTATTTAATTTTATTAAAGATAAGAAAGATGGAAGAAAGTACTCACTAAACAATGTGTTCTATGAAAATGCTTCTAATTCTAATACGGTTGCATGGGAAATGGATAAAACTGTTCATCAAGTAGAAAAAGTTATGAATAACAACAATATACTAGTAACAAGAAGAACATCTGAACAAAAAGGCGGGTTGTTTGATGCGACGGTATATAAAGCTAAGGTGGCAGCCAAAGCAAAAGAAGGAGTATATTATCCATTAAAAACTTCCAATTCTGTTGTGAAAGATGTAACTAAATATGGAGGATTTACAAAAATTAAAATAGCTTATTATTCAATTTTCGAGTATACTTTAGTTAATAAAAAAGGTGAAGAGAAAATAACAAGAATTATTCCAATACCAATATATATTTCTCAAAATATTAAAGATGACACTACATTAATAGAGTTTGGTAAAACACAAATAAATATTAAAGAAGGAGAAGAAATTAAGGACTTCAACCTAAAATATAGAAAATTGTGTAAGGACAATTATATTAAGTTAAATGATTATCCATACTATATTGGAGGAAAATTTAATGATTATATTTATATTGATAGTGCTATTCAATTAGTATTAGAAAATAATTTTGAAAAGTATATTAAACTTATTTCTAAATATCAAAATTGGAAAAAAGACAATAAAGACGGAGAATTATGGGAAAGTATAACGGAAGGAGAAAATAAAGAATTATATAAAGAGTTAGTAGAAAAAATGAATACTAGTTTGTTCAAGAAGAAAAAGAATAATAAATATAATGAATTTATTGATGAAGAGACGTTTATTAATTTCGTGAAATTAGAAAAAGAAATACAAATTGTTGTATTAATTGAATTACTTAATATTTTAACTAATAAAAGGCAACCTAGTCTTGATAAAAAATTAATAGGGGTAACGGTATCTAGAGGATATTGTGGCTTAGATATATCAAATTTCAGCCAATTCTCAATAATTGAACAATCTGTTACAGGATTCTATGAAAAAGAAATAACAATAATAGGGGATAAAGAAAATGACGTGGAGAACAATAATAGTTAGGGATAGGGCAAAGCTAGACTATAGCTTAAACTTCTTAACGGTTAGAAAAGAAGCGGAGACTAGAAAAGTTAGTCTTAGTGAAATATACATGATCATCATTGAAAGCACAGCGGTATCGATTACCGCCGTGCTTTTAAATGAACTTATGAAAAATAAAATAAAAGTGATTTTTTGTGATGAAAAGAGAAATCCTAGTTCAGAATTAATACCATATTATGGTAGTCATGACACAAGTCTTAAATATAAAAATCAATTGGAATGGACTAGTGAAAGTAAGGAGCGTATATGGACTAGAATAGTATATGAGAAAATAAAAAATCAAATGTTACTTCTTAAAAAATTAAAGAAAGAGGAGTATAAGTTACTAGAACAATATCTTAGTGAACTTGAGTGGAATGATAATAGTAATAGAGAAGGTCACGCAGCCAAGGTATATTTTAATGCTATGTTTGGTATGGATTTTAGTAGAAATAAAGAATGTTTTACGAATGCAGCGTTAGATTATGGTTATTCAATTATATTATCTGCATTTAATAGGGAAATTGTATCGTGTGGATATTTTACCCAGTTAGGTTTATGTCACAGAAATCCATATAATAAATTTAATCTAGCCAGTGATTTTATGGAACCTTTCAGAATACTAGTAGATGAAATAGTATTTAATTTAGAAGCTGATGAATTTACTAAAGAACATAAAAATGTACTAGTTAATATTCTTAATAATTCAATTTCGATTGATGATAAAGAACAAACGGTAGCGAATGCTATTAAAATATATGTTCGTAGCTTGTTCACAGCATTAAAAGAAAATGATTTAGACTACATAAAGATGTATAAGTATGAGTTATAGATTTATGAGAGTGTTAGTAATGTTCGACCTTCCTACTGAAACATCTCTTCAAAGAAGAAATTATAGAAAATTTAGGAAAGCACTAATAAAAAATGGATTTATTATGATGCAGGAGTCTGTTTATGTAAAACTAGCTATGAATCAAGGTAGTGCGGATTTAATAGTGAAGAGTATTAGAAAAATTTGTCCTGAAGAAGGAATTGTACAAGTTTTGCAAGTTACAGAAAAACAGTTTTCTAAAATAGAATTTCTAGTAGGAGAGAGTCAGACTGAATATGTGGATAATGATGAAAGGTTAATAGAGCTATGAAGATTATTAATAAAAACTGGCAGAGAAAAATTGAGATTGAAGAAAATACTATTTATACATTAGTTTTTGAAAATAAAAGGTATTATAGAGAAAATATTATTGAATTAATTAATCAACATAAAGGTAATGAAGGGAGTTTTACTATTTCTAAAAATTCTAAAGAAATAGAATTTGATAAAGATAGTTATATAATTACTGATATATTTAGTATTGATATAAATAGCAAAAAGGTATTAACTAAAGTATATTCATCTTTATTAAAATTATTGGTAGAAGATGTTTCTAGATATAACGAATTATCAACTAATATTAAAGTATATTTTGAGAAATTAATATTTGATAGTTCTTTAGAAATTGAACAGGGTGAAGAAATTGATATGACATCTTTATTAAAGCTTGGAGATTTTAAAATACATGTAGATAATGATGATATTTTAGATAAATTTATAAAGTTCTTAAAAGTTTTAACAGAATTATGTAATTGTAAAATTATTTTCATAGTAGGGCTTCATAACGTTTTTACAATAGATGAAATAAAAGAAGTTTATAAAGAAGTTTGTTTGAATAAAATAAATATCATTAATATAGAATACCAAAAGTTTGAAAAGATATCTAATAAAAATTATAATGAAATAGTTTATATTTTTGATAAGGATAATTGCGAAATATAGTATTGCATTTTTACGAAAATACTTGTATAATATAGTTAGATTCAAAATTTACATTCAAGTTCAAATAAAGATTTTATCTAAATTGCCTTCGGGCTGGATCGGTGTCGATCCATTTTTTTATACCTAAATTCAAAATTTCTGCTCCAAATCTCGATTTGAGGTTTGAGAGATATGTAAATTTTGAATTCTACCAAACTTAAACGGTTTAATTCCATTTTTGGCATAAGTTTGAGAGATATGTAAATTTTGAATTCTACCAAACTGAATTTATACTGATTATATTCCATGACATTGTTTGAGAGATATGTAAATTTTGAATTCTACCAAACAGGTAATAAGTTTTGAAACTAATTATTTAGGTTTGAGAGATATGTAAATTTTGAATTCTACCAAACAAAATGTTTTGTACAAACTCATTATATCAGTTTGAGAGATATGTAAATTTTGAATTCTACCAAACCTGCACATATTGCCACAAGATTCACGATGTGTTTGAGAGATATGTAAATTTTGAATTCTACCAAACTTTATTTTATTCTATTGATT
>NZ_CAUSAI010000047.1:0-12184 GCF_963529685.1 uncultured Gemella sp. | reverse complement strand
CTAAAAAGTTTAAATTGGCAAATATAGAAATAACGGGGATATATAGCAAACTATCAATACACTGTCTTCCTATTGAAGAAGCAGAGAAGTTAAAGAAGAAAATTCTCCAAGAAAGAAGTAAATACAATATTGAATATTGATTTTATTATATCATTTCAAGAATTTTATTTGACAATTAGCTGATATTAGTTTAGAATATAGATATAAAGAGTAAGTAAAAACATAAAAGTAAAACACTAGCACCCGTTACAATGCTAGTGTTTTTATTATGATGAACATAATAAGGCTTATCGTTGCATATTAGAGTGCTTTTCATCAAGCCATTTACAAATATAATATGAAACTATATTTGTCGTAATGTTAAGCACTGTTTGAGTAAGTATTTCCATAAAAGTATTTTATCACCTCCTACTATCGCAGGATTTGATTTGTTATCAACGACAAGTTAATTATATCATAGAAGAAGGATAATGTAACAATAATATTAATATCTCTTCTGTGTGTTAAGAGTGAAAAAGAAAAAATTCAGATCGATAAGATGATTTCTATCAATCCCTATTGAAGAAGCGGAGAAGTTAAAGAAGAAAATTCTTAGTGAAAGAAGTAAATACAATATTGAATATTGATTTTATGCTTTATGTTTGACAAATGACAGAAAGTATATTAAAATCAAATATGCTGATAAAAGAAATATAAATACTTATCAAGAGTGAGTGAGGGATAAGGCCCGTTGAACTCCGGCAACCTAATCAATTGATTAAGGTGCTTTCCTTAGCAAAGTTTACTTTGAACGATGAGGTAATAAATTAAGACCTTGTCTATAAGATAAGGTCTTTTATTTTTATAATTAAAAAGATATTAAGGCTCTAGAGGAGATTTGTATTAATATCAGACAAAAATATTTTAGGAGAAAGAAATGAGCAAAACATATTTATTTACATCAGAATCAGTTACAGAAGGACACCCAGATAAAATTGCTGACCAAGTGTCAGATGCGATTTTAGATGCGATTTTAGAGCAAGATCCATACGGACGTGTAGCTTGTGAAACTTGTGTAAACACAGGATTAGCAGTATTAGTAGGAGAGGTTTCTACAACAGCAAATGTTGACTTCCAACAAATCGTACGTGATACAATTAATGAAATAGGATATAACGATCCTAATAAAGGATACTCAGGTGATCACATTTCAGTACTTGTTGGTTTAGATAAACAATCTCCAGACATTGCTCTTGGAGTTGATAATTCATTAGAAACAAAACAGCAAAAAGAAGAAAATGAAGTAGGTGCTGGAGACCAAGGTCTTATGTTCGGATTTGCAACTAACGAAACTCCAACATTTATGCCACTACCAATTTACCTAAGTCAAAAACTTTCAAAACAATTAGCAGAAGTTAGAAAAAATGGTACTCTTACATACTTAGGTCCAGATGGAAAAGTTCAAGTAACAATCGAATACGATGTGAACCACAAAGTTAATAGAATTGATACTATCGTAGTTTCTACACAACACGATGCAGATGTAAGTCAAGAACAAATCCACGCTGATATCAAAAAATACGTAATCGAGCCATGTTTAGATAAAGATTTACTAGATGAAAATACTAAGTATTTCATCAACCCAACAGGAAGATTCGTAATTGGTGGACCAGTTGGAGATGCTGGGCTTACAGGACGTAAAATTATCGTTGATACATATGGTGGATTCTCTCGTCACGGTGGTGGAGCATTCAGTGGTAAAGATGCAACTAAAGTAGATAGATCAGGAGCTTATATGGCTAGATATATCGCTAAAAACATCGTAGCTAGTGGTATCTGTGATAAAGCAGAGGTTCAGTTAGCTTATGCAATTGGAGTAGCACACCCAGTATCGATTTTTGTAGAAACATTCGGAACATCAAAAGTAGATGAAGGAGATATCGTTAAAACTATTAAAGAAGAATTCCGTTTAACACCAAATGGAATTATCGAAACGTTAGACTTAAGAAAACCAATCTTCAAGAAAACAGCAGCTTATGGTCATTTTGGACGTGAAGATGTAGAATTCACTTGGGAAAGAACAGACAAAGTAGAAGCGTTTAGAAAATTACTATAGGTTAGATTATAAATAAAATTAACATCCGATAATATGATTTTTATATTATTGAATTATAAGTTGTTACTAATTATAAATTTATAACTTTATTTTGCGTTATCATTATTATAACTTTAGGATTTGTATATGCAAATAAAAAATAGAATTTTTGTTATAGATTATTGATTTTCCTATTATAAAATTGTATAATAAAATTATAATAATAAGCAAGGGAGTGAATGACATGACGTTAAATAATAAAGTTAAAGAAAACATTATTTTAACAACTGTCCAAAACGTTTGAACTAAGGGCTATTCTCTGACAAGTGTTCAGGATATTATAAAAAAAGCTAGAGCCCCTAAGGGAAGCGTATATTATTATTTCCCAAAAGGAAAAGATGAAATTTATTTAGAAGCACTCGATAAAATCAATAGTAATGTTAAAAAAGAATTTAAATCGATTTCTCCTAAAATAGGGACTTTAGAGGAGTATTTAACAACTGTATTTGAACTTTTTATATCAAAAGGTAAAGCCTGTAAACGTAGTGGATTTTCACTTACATTGCTTGCGATGGAGACTGCCGAACTTTCTCCTATAATTGCAGAAAAATGTAGTGATATACTTGAAAATTGGCGTCTACTTCTTGCTGATGGATTATTCGACAGAAATTTACCAGAAGACGTATGTAATCCTGTCAGTGAGTGGTTATTCACTAGTATTCAAGGTGCATTAACTGCCAATAGAATTCATAAAGATGAAGCATTTCTTTTAAACATAAAAACTTCAATTAAATTTGTTGCTACCTCTTCTCCTGAAATGCTTAGAGAAATATTCTCTAGGTCAGATGAAGATGAAATAATTGCATAATAAGTACACGAGGAAAAGCCATGTTGATTCTGGAAGTTAGATATCGAAAATCCAACTTCCTAGGATTCTAGCATTTTCCTCGTGTTTTATATTGTATTAATCATCTGCATTGTTAATGAATTGATTTTTTGACTAAAAAATTTCTTTATCGCAGGATCTAAATCTAATCTACTTAAAGCTAATTCAAAGTCTTCTAACCAATACTTAGCTTCTTTTATTGAGATTGGTAACTTCATATGTTTTTTTCTCAAATCAGGTGTGGCGAATACAGAATGACCTGGTTCTCCTAAAAAGAGTCTAAAAAACCTTTTTTGTTCTATTTTTATTTTTTCAAATCCATCATTAAATAAAAGATTAATTCTATCATCATTAGGTATGATGTCATCATACATATACATAACTAATTGATCAATTTTTTCTTCTCCTATTTGCTCATATAGATTCATAGCTACCTCCATAATTTATACATATTTTTTTCACTTTTTGCACATATTTATATTAAACTATATAAATATGTTTTTTGCAATTAAAATACTTTGAATTTATATTGAAAAAGCAAGTTGAAATATCATCTGATTTTTAAATCAGTTTTCATATCTTCTTTTTGGTTCAAACTAGATAAAAGGAATAAAGTTCTTCCAATTTCTTCTTTATTTATTTTCTTCAATCGTATATAATTAAGATTGTAACTCAAGGAGGTAATCTATGAAGAAACTGACAATAGTAGATATAGCAAAAATGGCTGGAGTAGGAACTACTACTGTCTCTAGGTATTTTAATGGTGGAAATTTAAAAAAAGAAACATATGAACGAATTAAAGAAATAGTAGATAAGTACAATTATACGCCGAACACTTTTGCAAAAGCATTAAAAAGTACAGATAGTAAAATAATTGGAGTAATAGTTCCATGTTTACACTCGTACGTTAGTGGAAATACTTTAAAATATCTCGACAAAGAGTTGAAAAATAATAATTATGAAACATTAATTATGAATGCTAATTTTGATGAGAATAAGCAGTTAGAGTATATAAAAAAATTAGCGAGAATGAATGTGGATGGAATAATTTTACTACCGACTACAATGAGTAAAACATACGAAAGTACGATAAAATCTATAGATGTTCCTGTTGTAATGCTTGGTCAAGAAGGAGAATACACATATAGTGTTGAGTATAATGATTTTAATGCTGCTAGAGATATAACTAACTATGTATTGGCTCAAGGTCATAAGAGAATAGCTTATTTAGGTGTAAGTGAAGAAGACATTGCAGTAGGATATTATAGAAAATTAGGAGTTGTTAGGACATTAGAAAAGTATAATCTATCGCCTAAAAATGTATTAATTACGAATTTTGGTATGGAAGAGGGATACTCAGTAGTAAAAGAAAATATTGAAAAACTAAAAGAAGATAGTTGTTTAATCTGTGCTACGGATAACTTGGCTTATGGAGCGATAAAAGCACTAGAAGAAGCTGGATTAAGTGTTGGTGAGAATTATTCGGTTGCTGCATTTGGAGATTATACATCTTCAGCACTATTGAAATCTCCATTAACTACGATAAAATTTGATTTAGAAGATGCAGCAAAGCAGACGGTTAGTATGCTTCTTAGTGTAATTAGAAAAGAAGAGACAGATATAAAACTATTAATTGGTTATGATTTAAAAACGAGAAATAGTGTTATTAAATTATATGGAAATGGAGAATAATAATGACGAATATAAAAGCGATTTTTTTTGATATTGATGGAACGATAAGAAGTTTTAAAACTAAGACTATTCCAGAGAATACAGCAAATACTTTAAAGAAGTTAAAAGAAAAAGGAATTAAAATATTTATAGCGACAGGAAGAGCGCCATTTCATACTACATTTTTAAATGATTTATTAGATTTTAAATTTGATGGTTATGTAACGATAAATGGTCAGTATTGCTATTTAGAATCGGGCGAAGTTTTAAACGATAAGATATTATCTCAAGAAGATATAAAAAATGTTCTTCCTTATTTTAAAGAGAATAATATTGCATGTGATTTTGCTTTATTGGATGGAGCATTTATGAATCTTAAAAATTCGCGAGTTAAATGGCTTGAAGATGAATTAGGGGATCCTAATCGTTTTAAGGAAGATCCATTAGCGTATGATAAGGCTATTAGCGAAAAAATATATCAACTTAATGTCTTTGTATCAGAAGAGGAAGAGAAAGACTTTTTAGCATATATGCCTAATTCAAAAGCAGCTCGTTGGACTAACCATTTCACAGATGTTATTCCAAAAGATGGTGGGAAAAATACTGGGATTGATGCGGTTATCGCACACTTTGGTATTAAATTAGAGGAAACTATGGCATTTGGAGATGGTGGTAATGATATTGATATGCTTAAACACGCTGGAATTGGTGTAGCAATGGGAAATGCTGGAGAAAATGTAAAAGAAATTGCTGATTTCATTACTACAAGCGTAGATGATGATGGAATTACAAATGCTTTAAAATATTTTAATGTAATATAAAGATAAAAAGGGATTAACTAAAAAGTCCTAAATTTTAAAAAAGTTTATATGAAAACTGATAGATGTAGTAATCTATTGATATCTAATAAATTTTTAGGGAGTGACTTGCCAAAATCGAAATCATGATTTTTGAGTCACTCCCGTTTTTATCTTATTTACTAAATTTCCTTAAGAATAGATCGACACTTTCTTTCGGCATAATAACTGTAAGTTTATCATTAGCTTCTAAAACAGTTGTACCTTTTGGTACTATTTCACGACCTGAACGTTCTATTTGTGATATAAGAACCCCGTTTGTCCAATCTATATCTCTTATAGATTTTCCGACTAAGAAACTATCATTAGAAACTGTTGTTAAGATTTCTACTTCCATTTCTAATTCGTTATCTTCTAGTTTATTACTTGTTAATATTCGATCTAGCAAATATTCGTAAACTGGTTTTGTACCAAGAATATTTGCAGTCATGTATGAGAATAGACAACAAAGTGCTATAGGTAGGAAGTAATTTAGTTTTTGTGTCATTTCAAATAGTAGTATGATAGATGTAATAGGACTTCTTACAATTGCAGTTAAGTATCCAGACATTGATAATATTACGAATAAAGCAGTATATTTGGTATCAAAGAAGTTGCTAAATAATGTACCAAGAATTGCACCTTGGATTAATATAGGTAAGAATATACCTCCAGCAACACCTGATGTAAATGATACAAGAGAAAATAAAGTTTTTATAAAATATAAAGTTAATAAAAACATAAAGCTGAATTTATTCTCAATTAAAAATTCTACTAAACTATGACCACTTCCTAGTACTATTGGATAAAAAATAAATAGTACAAATGAAATAAGAAAAGCTACTTGTGGTCTGAATACTATATTAAGTTTTAGCACTTCGTAAATTTTAAAAAGTATTTTTATAGTAACATTGTAAAATGTCCCAAATAATCCTAATAGAATTCCTAGTAAAGCAACCCAAGGATAAATACTTACTTCGACATAAGGTATATCCGGAAATTTAAAGATAGCTGTAAGTCCGAAGATATATTGACCAACGATATTTGCTACCACAGCAGCACTAAAACAACAGATTACTATTTTTTTTGTAATTTGTTTATGGACTTCTTCTATAGAAAATAAAACTCCTGCAAGTGGAGCGCCAAATGCGATAGATAGACCAGCACTCGCGCCACATGTAATTAAGTATTTTTCTTTAATATTATTCTTTTTTAATATTCTAGATACGAGTTTTCCACTCATTGCCCCAAGTTGAATTGATGGACCTTCACGACCAAGTGACAGACCACCTAGACTCGCTGTTAAACCACCTATTATTTTATAAATAAGAACTCGTAATGGATTGGAATTAAGTCTACCGGTAATTTCTGCTGATACTTGGGGTATTCCACTACCACTAGCCATAGGTTCTCGTTTTAATAAGAAGCCTGAAAATAATGCGAGTATTATTAATATAAGTAAGAGTGATATTTTGTAAATAAAGCCGGTTTTGATAAAGTCTGCGGTGTGGTGAACGAGTTTTTCGCTGTAACCGATAAGAAGTCTATAACTTGCACCTACAATACCGGCAGCTAATCCTACTAAAATCCCATCGAAGAGTAATGAAGTTTCAAGTTTGAAATTTTTATTATCGATCTTACTAATTTTAGAAATTTTCATGTAGTTCTCCTTTCTTAAGAATATCTATAATATAATTTTACTCTTAATTATTAAAAAAAGCAAAATAATTTCCGTAATATCACAATACAATTTATTATTAAAAATACAAAATGTATGCTAAAATATAGTTATATGATGAAAGGAGTAAACTGAATGAATATATTCTTAATTATTGTAATAGCGTTATTAATTATTATTTTTGCATTATATATTTTTTGGCTTAAATTACTGAAAGGTAAACCAGGTAGAATTGCTGGAGCTGATGTGGAGAAAAAAACATTTGAAGAAGCATTAGTAGTGGATGTTCGTTGGCGAAAAGAGTATGCAAGAGGGCATGCGATAAATGCTGTAAACCTACCGATTAAGCTTTTTAAAAATGGTAGTGATGTGCTTGATGATTATAAAGATAAAGATATAATCTTATATTGTGTAGTTGATGTTACTTCGCGTAATACTGAAAAACTATTAAGAGAACGAGGGTTTACTAAACTTCACATAGGTGATGGTATAAAACAATATGACTATGGAAAAGCTATCTATAGTAATGCTTTATTATCAGAATTCAAATATCGAATTTCAGCAAGTGAGAATAAACAATTTTTAAATTTAGGTAGTGAAATTTTAAATGATGATGAAATTAGAGTCTCATCTGAAGAAATAGATAGTGTATTAGATAAGCTAGACAAATCATCGGAAATCTTTGTTTATAGCGATAAACCTGAACAAAGTAAAGCTGTATGTAAAAAACTTGGATTAGATGGATATACTATTATTAACTTAATAGAACCGTTTAACACAAAAGCTTACAGAAATGCATTCTATAACAAAAATGATTACATAGAAAGTCAAGATGAGAAAGAAGCTGCGACTTGTAGTGCTTGAGGATAGAATTAAAAAAACGATAGGTTATTGTTTATAATAAAATTCTGTGAATAAAGACTTTTAAGTTATAGCCTAGGTAGTCTAGGATAAGAGAATAAAAATTTGAAAAATCACTTGAAGTAAATGTCTTTGAGTGATTTTTTATATTTTTTAATTCAATACGTTTACTATAAAAAAAGTGGAATTTAGGTTATAATATAAGTGATGGAAAATATGAAATAGAGGATAATTATTATGAGAATTTTACATGTGTTAGCTCAATTACCGATTAAAACTGGGAGTGGTGTGTATTTTACTAATGTTATTGAAGGTTTAAAACAATTTGATGTTAAACAAGCAGCTGTTTATGCTACAACACCGGAGTATAATTTTAATTTTGTTGATGAAAAATATGAAGTTGAATTTCAAGGCAAGGATATAAGTTTTCCTATTGTTGGAATGAGTGATATTATGCCGTATGAAAATACTCTATATAAAAATATGACAGATGACATGATGGAAGAGTGGCAAAAAGCATTTCGTAAGAAGTTAGAAGTAGCCAGAAATGAGTTTAAACCTGATGTGATTATTACTCATCATTTATGGATTTTAAGTTCGATAGTGTGTGATGTTTTTGAAGATAAAAAGGTAATAGGTATTTGTCATAATACGGATATAAGGCAAGCTGAGAAGAACCGAACTATGAAAGATAAATATGTTAAAAATCTAGAGAAGTTGGATAAGATATTAGCTTTGAGTAGTGGTGTTATAGAAGGAATTTCAAATATTTATAATTATCCTAAGGAAAGAATTGTAAATATAGGTGCTGGGTATAATGAGAAGATTTTTTATCCTGTGAAAAAATATGAAAAACATGATAATGTTAAAATTTTATATGCAGGAAAGTTTGATGAGTCAAAAGGTTTCTATGAATTGATTAAGGCGTTCAGATTATTAGAAGAAAAAGACGATAATGTAGAATTAGAATTAATAGGGAATTTGAAAGAAGAGGATAGACCAAGAGTTGAGCAATTAGTTGGAGATTCTACAAAGATTAGAATTTATAATGCTGTAGATCAAGTTCATTTAGGTGAAATTATGAGACATAAAGATGTATTTATATTACCGTCTTACTTTGAGGGACTAGGATTAATCGCAGTAGAAGCATTAGGTAGTGGTTTAAGAGTGGTTGCTACTGAAATAGAAGGGCTTATTGAGTTCCTTGGAGATAAGATTAACAATTCAGAAATAATAGAATATATAGAAATGCCTACAATTTACGATACAGATAAAGCGGTAGAAGAAGAAAAACCTGCGTTCGTAAAAAGGATTGTAGGGGCTTTAGAATTAATGATAGAAAGAACAAGAGACAATCGTGAAATTCCTGCTGATTTACTAGAAGAGGTTGAACATCATTCTTGGAAGAAGAAAATAGAAATTATTTATGAATTGTTGTAAAATAAATAATTATAAAATAAATTAGATGCTTATTTGTTATAAAATAAACATAGTTTATAAGAATTTTACAATGTAAAATTAAATGTACTGAACGACTCAAAAATCATTTTTGAAATCGTGATTTTGAGTCGTTTTCTTTTGTGGTTTTCAAGATAAAAATTAGGAGATTTAAATGGATAAGATAATACTAATAGATGGAAATAGTTTGAGTTATCGTGCTTTTTATGCTATGCCAGCTTTAAAAAATAAAAAAGGTTTATATACAAACAGTGTATATGGTTTTACATTAATGTTAGAAAAAATATTAGCAGATACTAATCCGAAGTATGCGTTAGTTGCTTTTGATAAGGGGAAACAGACGTTTAGGCACCAAAGTTATGAGGCGTACAAAGGAACTAGAGATAAAACACCTAGTGAGTTAGTTGAACAATTTGGGTATGTTAGAGAACTTTTAGATTCTTATGGAATTAAGTATGAAGAACATTTTGAATATGAAGCGGATGATATTATTGGAAGCTATGCTAAGATTGCTGAAAAAGAAGGACTAGAAGTAATAATAGTAACTGGAGATAAAGACTTAACACAGCTAGCAAGTAAGAATATCACTATTTATTATACAAAACGTGGTGTAACGGATATAGATTATTATACGCCTGAGTTTATTGCTGAAAAATATGGTTTAACTCCTGAACAAATCGTTGACATGAAAGGTCTTATGGGAGATAAGAGCGATAATATTCCTGGTGTAGCAGGAGTGGGTGAAAAAACTGCTATAAAACTATTAACTGAATATAAAACTGTAGAGAATGTACTAGAAAATATAGATAATATTAGTGGTAAAAAACTTAAAGAACGTCTAACAGAAGGCCGAGAAGATGCTCTATTAAGTAAGAAACTAGCAACTATTTATACTGAAGTTCCAGTTGATAATAAGTTGGAAGATTTAACGTATAGTGAGAATATGGAACTTAAGAGAGAACTATTTGAGAAACTTGAGTTTGTTTCGTTTTTAAGAAGATTATCACAAGAAAGTTCTATTGAAGATGTAGAGGTAGCTAATGAAGAAACAGTTACTCCTAAAAAAGAAATTAATATTATTTCAGCAGATGAAAACACGAAAATTGATTTTACAGGAAGCTCGCTTCATGTTGAGTGCTATACTGAAGATTATCATAATTCAGATGTAGTAGGAATAGTAGTCTTTAAAGAAGGAGTTGCTTATATTTTTAGTGAAGAACAATTTTTCACTAATGAATTTGTAGTAGAATATCTTCAAAGTGAATTGGTTAAAACCGTATATGACTTTAAAAAGATTTTATTTATAGCGAAGAAAAATGGTGTTGATATTAACGGAGAAGTATTTGATGTTAAAATTGCATCTTATCTAATTGATGTGAATGCAAAAATTGAAATTGATAAAATTGTATTTAATTATCTTGGAAAAATAATAAGTAGCGATGAAGAAGTATATGGTAAGGGTGCAAAACGAACTTTACCTACTCAAGACGTGATAAATCCTTATATTTCAGAAGTAGCAGAGTGTATTTCACTAATGAAGCCGCTAATGGAAGAAAAACTTGCTGAAGAAAATATGACAGACCTTTATAAAAATATAGAGATTAAAGTTGCTAAAGTGTTGGCTAATATGGAATTTGAAGGAATACATGTTAGTAAAAAAGCTCTTGAGGAAATGAGTGTTGAGTTCGATGAAAGAATAAAAACTTTAGAATCTAGCATATATACTTTAGCTGGTTCTGAATTTAACATAGCATCACCTAAGCAACTTGGAGTTGTGTTATTTGAAGATCTAGGACTACCGCCTGTTAAGAAGACGAAAACTGGATATTCTACAGCTGTAGAGGTATTAGAACAACTTCAACATAGTCATGAGATTATTCCATTAATTATGGAGTATAGAACAATTACAAAATTAAACTCAACTTATGCAAAAGGATTAGTGAAAGATATTACTCGTGAAGGAAAAATTCATACACGTTATGAACAGACATTAGCTCAAACTGGGCGTTTATCTTCAGTAAATCCAAATCTTCAAAATATCCCAACGAGAATTGAAGAGGGGAAAAAAATTAGAAAAGCATTTGTTCCAGCTTCTGAAGATAGAGTGATTTTGTCAATCGACTATTCTCAAATAGAGCTTAGAGTACTAGCTCATATTGCACAAGATAAAGGTATGATAGATGCATTTAAACATGATGTAGATATCCATACTAAAACAGCTAGTGATGTTAATGGAGTTAGTCTTGATGAAGTAACTTCGTCAATGCGTCGAGAAGCTAAAGCAGTTAACTTTGGTATTGTTTATGGAATTTCTGATTTTGGGCTGTCTAACAACCTAGGCATTACTAGAAAACGTGCAAAAGAATTTATCGATAAATATTTAGAAACATTTAAAGGTGTTGATAAATATATGACAGATATTGTAGACTTTGCAAAAGAGCATGGTTATGTTGAAACTTTATTCAATAGAAGAAGAGCTTTGCCGGATATTAATGCTAAGAATAAAATTGTCGCAAACTTAAACGCACGTATTGCGATGAATTCGCCTATTCAAGGGACTGCTGCAGATATTATTAAGATAGCCATGGTTAATGTATTCGAGTACTTAGAAAAAACAAATGTTGATGCAAAATTATTATTACAAGTACACGATGAATTAATCTTCGATGTAAATAAAGATATAGAAGAAGAGTTTACAAAAGAAATGATTAAAATTATGG
>NZ_CAUSAI010000046.1:0-12751 GCF_963529685.1 uncultured Gemella sp. | reverse complement strand
GACATATGAATTTAATAGTTTTAGGAATACTCTTTATTTTAGCATTTATTTTACAGTATGCTCTAACTTATATTCAGTTAAATAGCTTTAAACGAAGTTACAGTAAACTTAGAAGAATAGGAAGAGTAGTAATAGGAAGAAAAAAAGGGGCTGCGCGAGCAGGTGCAATAGTTATGTTAGCAATAGATGATAACGATAAGGTTGTTACAGGGGAAGCTATGCAAGGTGTAACAGTGCTTGCTAGATTTAGAAAATTCGAATATTTTAATGGTCTTAAAGTAGGGACGATAAATAGGGAAGATTGTAAGGTGATAAACTTATCATCATCATTAACTAGTGCGGTACTCGATGGAGTTGTTAATTATAAAACAATTTCTGCTGGTGGACAGATTGAAATGGAACAAAGTCCATTTGAGAAATTGGCAAAAAAATTAAAATTAAATTAAATATTATAAGGAGGACAATATGGATTATATTGTTAAAATAGCTTCAGGCTTTACAGGTTTATTTGACGAAGGTGCAAAAGTATTCGTAAGTTGGGTTGGAGGAATCGTACCGAAAGTATTATTACTTCTTGTATTTATGAATGCATTAGTTGCTTTTATTGGACCACACAGAGTAGAAAAATTTGCTAAAGTGTGTTCTAAAAATGTAATTTTAGCTTATGGGATTTTACCGTTTATTTCGGCGTTCATGTTAGCGAATCCGATGGCATTATCTATGGGTAAATTTTTACCAGAACGTATGAAACCTAGTTATTATGCATCTGCATCATATCACTGTCATACAAACAGTGGGATATTTCCACATATCAATGTCGGAGAAATTTTTATTTACTTAGGTATTGCAAATGGTATTACGCAATTAGGATTAGATGTTACACCATTAGCGATTAGATATCTTCTTGTAGGATTAGTAATGAATTTCTTTGCTGGATGGGTTACAGATTTTACAACAAAAATTGTTATGAAACAACAAAAAATAGAATTAAGTAATGAGTTAAAAGCATAAAATAAGGAGAATTAATTATGACTTATGGAACAATAAAAATAGAAAAAGGTAGCGGTGGTTTTGGTGGACCTTTAGTAATTACTCCAAAACCAGGGAAAGATAAAATTTTATATATTACAGGTGGGGGAGCCGAGCCTGAAATCGTAGAAAAGATTGTAAAGTTAACAGGAGCCACTGCTGTAAACGGATTTAAAACATCAGTATCAGATGAAGAAATTTTCTTAGCAATTATTGACTGTGGTGGAACATTACGTTGCGGTATTTACCCACAAAAAAGAATTCCAACAGTTAACATTATGCCTGTAGGACCAAGTGGACCACTTGCTAAATTTATTAAAGAAGATATCTATGTTTCTGCAGTAGGATTAGATCAAATCTCTTCAGCTGAAGGTAGTGAAGAAGTAGTAGTTGAGAAAACTCAAGAAGAGCCAAAACGTGAATTTAAATACAGTGCAGATAAAAAAGTTTCTCAAAGTTTAGCGGAAAATTCAAAATCATCTGTTATTCAGAAAATCGGTATGGGTGCGGGTAAAGTAGTTCACACATTATATCAAGCTGCAAGAGATGCGGTTCAATCAATGATAACAACAATTTTACCATTCATGGCATTTGTTGCGATGTTAATAGGGGTTATCCAAGGATCAGGATTTGGTAACTGGTTTGCTAAATTATTAACTCCTCTAGCAGGAAATATTTTTGGATTAGTAGCTTTAGGATTTGTATGTTCTATTCCATTATTATCTGCGTTACTTGGTCCTGGTGCAGTAATTGCTCAAATTATCGGTACTTTAATAGGGGTTGAAATCGGGAAAGGAACTATTCCACCACAATTAGCGTTACCTGCATTATTTGCAATTAATACACAGTGTGCTTGTGACTTTATCCCAGTCGGTCTAGGTCTTGCGGAAGCTGAACCAGAAACAGTAGAAGTAGGAGTAGTATCAGTACTTTACTCAAGATTTATTATTGGGGTTCCAAGGGTTATCGTAGCTTGGTTAGCAAGCTTTGGAATGTACTAATTATATATTTAATAGGAAGCGATTATCGCTTCCTACATAAACGACAATGTCGACCGTAAAAAATGAAATAAAAGATTAATAAAGGAAGAATGAGTATGATAATTTATGAAAATACAATAAAAAGTAAAGGTAGTCTTGTAGGTGAATTTGGGGATGGTATGTTTATCCTTTTTGGAGATAATGCACCCGATATGTTAAAAGATTATTGCTATGGCATTGATGTAGTACCTACTAATGAAACTATAGAAGTTGGTCAAACATTAATAGTAAATGGAGAAGAATTTGAAATTCTTGGTGTTGGCGATGTAGCAGAGAAAAATTTAGTAGATTTAGGTCACTTAACAGTTCATTTTTCAGGAGATTTAGATAACTTATTGCCTGGCGCAATTGTGGTAGAAAACAAAAGTTGTCCTAAGATTGATATAAATACAAAAATTACAATAAATAAATAATATAAGGAGAAAAAATTATGAGTTGGTTAAATTTAGAAGGAAAAACAGTAGTGGTAACAGGTGGAGCATCAGGAATTGGTGCGGCCGTAGTTGATGAGTTCTTAAATCAAGGATGTAATGTTGTAGTAAGTGACCTTACAGAAATAGAATCTGATAATGATAAATTGCTATATGTAAAATGTGATGTTACTAATAGAAGTGATGTCAAAGAAGTTGTGGCTAAAACTGTAGAAAAATTTGGAACAATTGATATTCTTGTAAATAATGCAGGAATTAATATTCCTCGTTTATTAGTGGATAAAAATGCCCCTGAAGGAAAATATGAGTTTAGTGACGAAGTATATGATAAGATTATGGATATTAATGTAAAAGGTTTATTCATTTTCTCTCAAGAGGTTGGACGTATACTAGTTGCTAAAGGTGGTGGTGTAATAGTAAACATGTCTTCAGAATCTGGATTAGAAGGATCAGAAGGACAAAGTATTTATGCCGCAAGTAAAAATGCTGTAAACTCACTTACACGTTCTTGGGCAAAAGAACTGGGTAAATTAGGAGTTAGAGTAGTAGGTGTAGCACCAGGTATATTAGAAGCGACAGGACTTAGAACATTAGCTTACGAAGAAGCGTTAGCCTACACTCGTGGAGTAACAGTAGAACAAATTCGTGCGGGGTATACAAGTACAAAAACTACTCCACTAGGAAGAGATGGGAAATTATCAGAAGTTGCGGATTTAGTTGCATACATAGCAAGTGATAGAGCAAGTTATGTTCATGGTGTTACGTATAATGTAGCAGGTGGAAAAACAAGAGGTTAATAGATGAAATAGGGGAGATTCCCCTATTTTTTGTAGTTTGTGATTTTTTATTATTTCTATTATAATGATTGTAAAGAACAAAAAGTGAGGTTGGTTAAATGGATATAAAAGCTGTGTTATTTGATATGGATGGACTAATGGTTGATACGGAAAGTTTGGCGACTGAAGCGTTTATTCATAGTGCGAAAAAGCAAGGATATGATATGACAAAAGAAGAGACACTTCTAGTATTAGGATTTACTACTAAAAGTATTTATGACTTTTGGGAAAATTATTTCAAAAATTCTGATGTTAGTGGAAAACAACTAGTAGATAATCATTATAAATATATAGAAGATATTTTATTTACCACAGGGCCAAGGAAAATGCCATATATCGAAGAGTTATTAAAATATTTGAAAAATAGTAATTATAAAGTAGCGGTAGCATCATCATCTAGTATGAACCACATAATAAATAATATGGAAAAGACTGACTTGAAGAAATATATAGATGAGTTTGCTAGTGGAGCTGAGGTTGAAAATGGGAAGCCGGCACCGGATGTGTTCTTATTAGCTGCAAAGCGCTTAGGTGTAAAACCAGAAGAGTGTTTAGTTTTAGAAGATTCTAAGGCTGGTGTGATAGCGGGGAGTTCGGCAGGAGCTAAAGTTATTATGGTTCCTGATATGTTTAAACCAGATGAAGTTTGTAAAGAAAAAGCTTATAGAATTGTTAATAATCTGGGAGAGGTTATAAGTATTTTAGAGGAGAAAAACAATGAAAATTTTAATAGATAGTGCAGATGTAGAAAAAATTAAAGAAATATCGAAATATAGAGAGATAACAGGAATAACGACTAATCCAACAATCTTATCGAAAGTAGAAGGAAATATTAAAAATATTTTAAAAGAATTAAAGCAATTTACTTATGATAAATATGAAATTCATATACAAACAACAGAAAGTGAAGTTGAAGGAATATTAAGTGAAGCAAGAGTACTTAGAAAATTTTTTGGAGAAACATTTTATATAAAAATTCCTGTAACAAAGGCTGGATTAGAAGCTATTAAACTCTGTTCAAGCGAGGGGATTAAGGTGACAGCTACAGCAGTTCTAAGTCCTATGCAAGCATTGGCTGCTGCCATGAATGGAGCAAGTTATGTAGCGCCGTATGTGAATAGAATGGAAAATGTTGGACAAGATGCAACAGAAACAATTTCTGTAATAAGTGATTTATTAATAGATTATCCAACAGAGATTTTGGCTGCGAGTTTTAAAAATATAAAACAGATTCAAGAAGTCTTGCTTCAAGGAGCTGGAGCAGTAACTATATCTCCTGAATTAATAGAAACAAGTGTTTGGCATCCTTATACAGATAAGTCTGTTATAGACTTTGAAATTGATTGGAAAAATAAATTTGGTGATAAAAAAATTATTGATATGATATAATAGTAGATAGAATAAAATTTGTTTAGAAATGGAGAATAGTATGGATAATATAAATAATGTAGAAAGTATGACAGATAAACAATTTATAGAGTATAAAGAAACGCTTCTAAAGTTAGTTTTAGAGAAGTTAGAAAATAGTGAAACGATAGAAGAAGCAAAAAATAAAATAGAAAAACTAATGAAATAATTTTTAAAACCAACTCAATAAATAATTGAAGAGCTTAAGCTGAATAATTATGATGATATTGAGTTGATTTTAATATAAGGAGAATAACGTGATAGGTCTTGTTTTTGATGTAGATGATACGTTGTATGAACAGATAGTTCCATTTGAGAATGCGTATAGAAGTTTATTTGATATGGATATCGATATGGAGAAGTTTTATCTTTTAAGTAGATATTATAGCGATGTGAAATTTGAGGCTTCAAGAAATGGGGAGATGACTATGGATGAATATCATATTTATAGGATTCAAGAAGCGGCTAAGGATTTAGGTGTGTTTTTGACTGGTGAACAGGCACTTAGTATACAAAGAGAGTATAAAATAAATCAGCAGAAACTGCAAATGTCTAATATAACTATTAATATTTTGAAACTTGCTAGAAAAAATAACGTTAAACTAGGTATTATAACTAATGGACCAAGTGAACACCAATGGTCTAAGATAACTGCATTAGGTGTTGAAAGCTGGATTGGTAGGGAAAATATTATAGTCTCTGGAGATTATGGTGTAAATAAACCAGATGTTAGAATATTTGAGATTATGCAAGAAAAGTTACAACTTCCTAATGATTCTCTATACTATATAGGAGATTCAGTAGAAAATGATATAGTTGGAGCGAATAATGCAGGCTGGAAGTCTATTTGGATAAATCGTTATAAGCAAAAATCACCAAAGGAAGTAGATATTTATAAAATAGCGGAAAACAATAATGAATTGTTTGAAATTATTGAAAAAATTTTTGAAAAGTAAAATAAAATTGTTTTAGTAAGTTAATTTTTATGGTAAAATTAGTTATATTGATTTTATTAGAAGTTCACTAGAATAAAATTGAACTAGTGCTTTGTCTAAGGAGGAAAAAAAGTATGAAATTAGTATTTTTTAATTTAAGAGAAGATGAAAAGAGTGCTTTAGAAAGTTGGAGAAATTCTCACCCTGAGGTTGAGGTTGATGTTTATACTGAAGAGCTTTCATCAGCTAATAAGCACTTATTAGAAGGAAAAGAAGGTGTAGTTTTAGCACAAAATAAACCTTTCGAACGTGATGTATATGAATATGCAAAAGAGCAAGGTATTAAAGTATTTGCGACACGTTCTGCCGGTTTTGATATTTATGATTTAGAATTAATGTCAGAGCTTGGGATTAAAATGACGAATGTACCATCATATTCACCAAATGCTATTGCTGAACATGTTCTTACTTCTGCGTTACGTATTAGTAGAAATACAAATAAAATTCAACGCAATATAGAAAAACATAATTTTTCTTGGAATCCAGGGATATTATCTCGTGAACTTAGGACTTTAACAGTAGGTGTTATAGGTACTGGAAGAATAGGTACTCAAGCTGCTCGATTATTCAATGCTTTAGGGTCTAAAGTTATAGGTTATGATGTTTATCAAAACGAAGCGGCAAAAGAAGTGCTAGATTATGTTGAGAATCTAGATGACTTAATAGCGAACTCTGATATCATTACTATTCATATGCCGGCTATTAAAGAATACAACCACATGGTAAATGATGAATTTCTTGCTAAGATGAAAGATAATTCAATCTTACTAAACGCAGCTCGTGGTATGCTAGTAGATACTAAGGCTGTTTTACGAGCTTTAGATAGCGGTAAACTTCTTGGTGTAGGGCTAGATGTTTACGAAAATGAAGGTAAATATGTTCCTAAAAACTTTGAAGGAAAAGAGTTTGATGATGAATTATTACAAACGCTAATAGATCGTGATGATGTAATCTATACACCTCATACAGCGTTTTATACAGAAACTGCAATCCAAAATCTTGTAGAAGGTGGATTAGAAGCAGCTGTTGAAGTAATTACAACTGGAGCGTCGGCTAATGTTGTAAATAAATAAAATGTAGAAGAACGGGCTGAGACAAAAGTCCTAAAATTTAACAAAGTATATATGAGAACTCATAGACGCAGTGGTTTATTGATTTCAAAAATAGCTTTATAAAAGCTTTTTAGACATCTAATAGACTGTGTGGGAGTGACTCGACAAAATCTTGTTTCTTAAGAAATCACGATTTTGTCGAGTCACTCCCTTTTTTTTATAGGAAAGAATTTTTTAAATTGATTTAGTGATTTTTAAGAAGGGTGAACATAGAAAAAAGATCTGACATTGTCAGACCTTAAAAATTTAATATTTTATTTTTTTAGTAAATCACGGATTTCTTTAAGAAGTTCTTCTTTAGCATCAATTTCTGGTGCTTTTTCTTCATCTTCTTCTTTAGACATTTTGTCTTTAGCTGTGTTGATAGCTTTAACAAAAATGAAGATTGCGATTGCTGTAATTAAGAAATCAATTGTAATTTGAATGAAGTTTCCGTATTTAATATTATTCCAAGCTAAGTTAGTGAAGTCTGGTTTAGCAGGGAAAAGTAATCCAATTAATGGCATCATAATATCAGTTACTAATGAACTAACGATTTTTCCGAAAGCAGCCCCCATGATAACCCCGATAGCAAGATCTAATACATTTCCTTTAAATGCAAATTTTTTGAATTCATTTAACATAAAAAATATCTCCTTTTAAAAATTAATACTAAAGTATATTATATCAAAATATCAATAAAATCAAGGATAAGAACTCACTTTTATGAAAAAACAAAAAGAAAACATATTCTAATCTTAATTGTCATATTATTTTGGGTTTGACCTAAAAGTCCTAAATCTTAAAAAAGTGTATATGATAACTCATAGACGCAGTGGTTTATTAATATCTAAATTCGTTTTATAAAAGCTTTTTAGATATCATATAAACTGTGCGGGGATAACTCGACAAAATCTTGTTCTTAAGGAATCACGATTTTAGAGTCACTCCCTTTTGTTAAGTGAAATATACTGTATTTGTAATTAGTATATAAATTACCGAATAAACAAGAAAACTAACCGAATATGCATTATCTATAGATTTTTAAATATTTATTATATAAAATATAATTATGAAAGGAGCTAAAGATATGAAAGTTGAATTAAATATAGATAAGAAATTTGGAGAAACAATAGTTACTATATCAACAAATAAAGTGAATGATGAGATTCAAAATTTAGTGAATTATATAGAAAATAAGGAAGATTACTTTATAGGAGTTTTAGATGGGAAAGTACGTTTATTAAATACGGAGGATATTATAAGGGTATATGTTGAAGATAGAAAAGTATATGTAGTTACAGTTGAAGGTAGATTTATTGTTAGAAAAAAATTATATGAAGTGCAGAATACATTAACTAAGAATTTTATAAAAATATCTCAAAGTGAAATAGCTAATGTTAAATATATTCATAGCTTAGATTTAGGATTGAGAGGAACAATAGTTATAAATTATAAAAATTCGGATATAAGTTATGTATCACGTAGGATGTTAAAAGAATTTAAGATGAAATTAGGATTATAGGAGGTATTAAAATGAAATTATTTCAAAAAATTGTAATATTTATGTTGTTAGGGGTAGGAGTAGGAAACGTTATTAATCTAATATTTGATATTTTGTATGGTCAGTTTTATCCTGGTATGCCATTGTATATTCAGAGTTTTGATAATCTAAATACGGCAGTATTAATTCAAACCTTAGTATATGCTATTTTAGGTTTATTACAAGGATTAGCTGGTAAAGTATTTCAAAGTAAGTTAAATGATAATATAGTAATAGTATTTGTATCACATTATTTTCTTATTATGTTACCACTTGTGTTAGCGGGTTATTATTTGAAATGGTTTAGTAGTCTTACTACTTTAATTTTAATGCTGATTACAGCTACTGTGGTTTATATTTTAATAGGAATAGTTCGATATTTTAGTATTAAAAATAGTATAAGTGAGATAAATATAAAATTAAGAGAGAATATGTAAGATTCAGTTGTCCAAAAGGAGGAGCAACACAAATTAATGATTTTGTGTTGCTCCTATAATCTTTTTATTAATTGTATAATACTTTTTAAAGGATATTTTATTCCAATTTAAATATTATTTTTCTTGTTCTACTTTATCTTTCTTTAAGAATTTATTAAGTAAGTTAGAAGCTTTAGCTTTATTTTCTTCTACTTTTTCAGAAAGATTTTCGATTTTTTCATCAGTATTTTTTTTGAATCCAGTAACATTAGATTTCACATTATCAACTGAAGATTGTAATCCGTTGATAGATGTCGCTAATCCTTCTGCTGAATTGAATAGCGGATCTAATTTTTCAGATTTAACTTGTAGATCTTCCGCCAGGATATTTGTATTTTGTAATAAAATATTAGTTTCTTCCATAATAGGCTCTAAGTTACTTTCAACTTTTTTAACTGTGTTATTTAAATCTTTAGCAAGAATAAGTGCTTCTTCAGCGACATTTGTGACATCTTCTACACATTCAGTAGCAACGTTTAGAGATTTTCTAACAGTTCCAAGTGTAATGGCTGTACTGATGCATAGGATTAGAACTCCTACACCTGCTAAAAAGATTCCAGCATATGCTAAAATTAACCAGTTTATATCTAACATAAAAATTTTCCTCCTTGAGTATAACTAATTATATTGAAAATTTGATGATAATATAATTAATTATTTTGATTTTTGTTCTATAAATTTATGACAAAGTTTGTTTATATTTCCAGCACCCATAAATAGGAAAACACTATTATCAAAATTAAGTTTATCAAAATCGTCTTCTTTATTTATTATTTGAGCTCCTTTAGTTACTTTTTGTAAATCTTCTATTCCCACGATTTTTTCTTTTTCACGAACAGAAGCAAAAATTGGACAAAGGAATACTCGATCGGCTGTTTCCAAACTTTCAGCGAATTCGTTTAAGAATTTAGCTGTACGTGTATAAGTGTGTGGCTGGAAGATAGCGACAACTTGTTTATCTGTATATTTTCTACGTGCACTATCGATAGTTGCTTTTATTTCGCTTGGATGGTGAGCGTAGTCATCTACTATTACATTATTCCCAAGTTTATGTTCACTAAATCTTCTCTCAGCAGGTTTGTACATATCAAGTGCTTCTTGAATTTTTTCTACACTGATTCCATTTAAATCTGCTAAGGCAATAGCAGATGTGGCATTAGAAATATCATGTAACCCAAAAACAGCCATAGTAAATGTTCCTAATAACTCAGAGTTTTTGTAAATATCGAATTTACTGTGTTCTGATGTTGTTTGAACATTTTTTATTTGATAGTTATTTCCATCGTTAAATCCATATGTTACTGTTTTTGCGTGTGCAGGTTTAAGTTGTGAAGCAAGACGATCATCTCCGCAGATAACAACTGTATTTTTAACTTGATTTACAAAACTTTGAAAGGCATCAAACATATCGTGTTCATCATTAAAATAATCTGGGTGATCAAAATCTATGTTTGTTACAACTGCATAATCTGGATGGTATGCAAGGAAGTGTCTATAATATTCACATGCTTCCGCAATTATATATTCAGAATTTTTTTCACCGTGACCAGTTCCATCTCCAATTAAGTATGATGTAACGTGATTATGTTTAAAAATATTACTTGCCATTGTAGTTGTAGTTGTTTTTCCATGTGCGCCAGTTATAGCGATTGATGGCACTTCAGAAAGAAGTTTTCCAAGGAACTGAGCATAAGTATATGTTTTTAAACCTAACTCTTTTGCTCTTCTATATTCAATATGTGTATCATTGAAAGCGTTTCCTAGTATTACTTCATAGTTTTCTTTGATATTTTCCGTTCCATAACTAAACATTGGAATGTTTCTTTGTTCTAATTTTTCTTGTGTAAAAAAGTATGTTTCTTCGTCTGAACCTTGTACTTCATGCCCCATATCATAAGCGATTTGTGCAAGTGAACTCATACCGGATCCTTTAATACCTATAAAATGATATTTACTCATTATCATATCTCCTAAGTTTTTCTAATAAACTAAAAAATTTCCTTATTATTTTTCCATAAGCAATTCAATTTTACAACAAAATTGATAAAAATTCAATTGATAGGAATATTTTATAGAAGGATATTTTCAAAAATTTTCTTAGTTTTTTCATGTAATTAATTAAAGATTGATATACAGTGCTTTGATGGAATAGGATTTGAAGTATGATAATTGAGCAGCTCGAAAATGAATTTTATCGAGCTGCTCATCTTTAATCTCTTGGATATTTATAATTTGTAGAATATGCGGTATTAATTTTATAAGTATTGATTTTTAAACTATTCATAGTTTTGATAGCATATTTGTGATACTATATATAATCTTTATATTCATTAGTTTGAGATTTTTATTTAACATCCTGTATTTTCTCTTATTCCTATCTTCTGTTTTTTCTTCTAGAGAAGATTACTGCTCCGCTTAAAATTAATCCTAAAGTGACTAATGAAGCTAAGTTAGAATTTGCTAATCCAGTTTTAGGTAATAATTTGTTAAGTGATGTAGTATTTGAATCTACAGAAGTTGGATTTAGATTATTTGTAGGTTTTTTACTATTTGTACCATCAGGGATAATTGATGTATTATCATTATTTGAAGTAGAATTTTCACTAGGAGAATTACTTGGTTTGTTTGCGTTAGATACTATTGCGAATTTACTGAAGTGATCTATTTCAAATGTTACAACACCATCTTTTGTAGTTGAATTTATAAGCTCTAACTCCCCGTTATCTTTTATGTGATAGATAGCGACATCTTTTTCTCCTTCTTTTAATACTATAGCTACAGTACGTTTTGAGTTTGAGTCAACAACAGTGTTGTTTTTATCAAGAAGTTTCAAGTCTAATATTCTGATTTGATTATCTGCTGGTAAATTTAATTTTTCTAAAACTGTAGTTGTTAGGGCTTTATCTTCTACTGGTGTTACTGATAGTTTTGCTGTGTTTGTTTTGTCTGTTAGGGTAACTTTAACTCCAGAAGCATCGTTTGAGAATATATTATTTATAATATTGTCAGATGGATTTGAGTTGCTTTCAGGTTTAACTACATTAGAATCGTTATTACCTGAGTTAGAGTTATCGCCAGGTGTAACTGTAGTAGAATTATTGTTACCTGAGTTAGAGTTATCGTCAGGTTTTTCTGCAGTAGAATTATTGTTACCTGAGTTTGTGTTGTCGCCAGGTGTAACTGTAGTAGAATTATTGTTACCTGAGTTAGAGTTATCACCAGGTGTAACTGTAGTAGAATTGTTGTTGCCTGAGTTAGAGTTATCGTCAGGTTTAACTACATTAGAATTATTATTACCTGAGTTAGAGCTATCGCCAGGTTTAACTACATTAGAATTGTTGTTACCTGAGTTAGAGTTATCACCAGGTGTAACTGTAGTAGAATTGTTGTTGCCTGAGTTAGAGTTATCGCCAGGTGTAACTGTAGTAGAATTATTGTTACCTGAGTTAGAGTTATCACTAGGTGTAACTACATTAGAATTGTTATTACCTGAGTTAGAGTTATTTTCTTTGTCAGTTTTATGTTTAGTATATTGTTCTAAGGCTTTATCTAAGTTTGATTTTTCTTCTTTGACTTTCTCTATAGATTTTTCTTCATCGTATACTTTTTGAGCTTTTTCAGTAGCTTCTTTTAATTTAGTATATTCTTCTTTATTAATCTCAGTTTTATCTTTATCATCGTTAACTAGTATTTTAGCTGTTTCTAGAGGTAAAAGAAGATTTGCTTTTTCAGTAGCAAGTTTTTTAGCTGTTTGATCAGCTTCAGATTCGTTAGGTTTGTTACCTTCGTTGTTAGAGTTTTCGCTGTTACCGTTAGAAGAGTTACCTTCGTTATTAGTAGGATTATCGACTTTGTCGTTAGGTTTGTTTCCTTCGTTGTTAGAGTTTTCGCCGTTACCGTTAG
>NZ_CAUSAI010000045.1:0-13614 GCF_963529685.1 uncultured Gemella sp. | reverse complement strand
CACTTCCACTTACTCCTAAAATCGATACAAACTCATTTTCTCTAAAATGAATATTCACAGATTTTAGTACTTCTACTTCACTGCCACCAGTATTATACTTCTTAACTATATTTTTAAGTTCTAACACTATATATCCTCCTAATTTAATTTTATTGAAAATAATAATTAGTTTACGTAAATAATTTTCATAGTTTCAATTATACCATAAACTTCTAATCGCTAAAAGCAATATCCTAAATGATTAAATCTAAAATTAATCTTAAGTTAATCTCCAAAATAAATTCCAGTTCAAAGAAAAGATCTGGAATTTAACCTAAGAATAATTTTCAGCTGTAATCTACTTTAAAAGTTTAAAATAGAGTAAGTTACTGACCTTTATACTTTTTAACCAAATAAAAAGGTAAAACCGCAGAGGAAATTGCAAAAATAACTATTAAAACTAACGCTACTATAGAACTAAAGAATCCACTAATAAATATAGCAACTCCACTAAAGGTCATAAGCAATGCATAGGCTCTAATCACTTTTTGCTCATTGACACCTTTTTCTAAACCAAAAAGATTAAAATTGTATTTTCCCCAAAATTCTTTTTTAGGCATATAGTTACCAAGTATAATAAACACTATTCCGAAAATAAACACTACTAATTGTGATACATTGAAATTATTATCTAAAGCATATGCTACTATGCCATCTTGAACTATAACACTTAGTATAGGCACAATCCCCTTAATTATTAACGCACCTTTTTTAGGTGTTTTATCAAAATCCACTACTAGCGAAATTATAATCTGTACTACCGCAAAAAATACAGGAATCTCAATAATTGCACGAGTCTTACTCACGAAATTATCAGGCTCTCCCTTAAAATTGAAATGCACAGCTATTTGATCAGGCAACACATCAAAATAATACACCCCTATTAATATAGGTAACAAACAAATAACAATTCCAACAAACAAACTCTTTTTATCTACTCTCATCGTCTTTTCCTCCTAAACCATAAATCCATACCAGTACTTCTTCAAATACGCTGGCATTCAACTCATAATATATAAAATTTTTATGCCTAGTTTCTAATATCAAACCCGCTTTTTTCAACTGAGTTAAATGATAAGAGACAGTAGCTCCTGTTAAATGAAATTCCGAAGCTAGTTCTCCAGCACTTTTCTTCTCTTCTTTCAACATTTCTAGTATATTTCTTCTTACTGGATCAGATATTGCTTTTAAAGTTTCACTCATCCCATATATATCACTCCTTTATATTACAGACTGCAAATCTATTTAGATATCTTTCTAAATAGATTATAACTCTTCCTCAACTTTAAGTCAATAACTATTTAGAAAAATTTCTAAATAGTTATTGATGGTTATATAGGACACTATCCAAACTGTACTATTAAATAAAAAATTTTTATAATCGTAATTTTAATTAATATAATAATATTTAATAATTAAAAATTTCAATTATCTCTTAATTTAAACAAATATATATTTAATATATGCTTTCATTATACATTTCATAACAAACACATCTATATAAGTATCAATACAAGATTCTGTTTATTAAATATATTTTCTGTATTACTATTTATCCCCTGTTGACATAATCTATCTTTCTGTTAAAATAAGAATTGTAAACGCTATCTTATATGTGTTATCACTTTTAATACCGTTATGTTTTAACTGAAAATTAGATACAATTAATACTTATTTATTACATTTTCACAATCTAATATTCAGTTAAAATATAAAAAAATTAAAAGGAGATTTCATTATGAAATTAGCACTATTTAACTTAAGAGAAGATGAAAGACCATTTGTTGATGCATGGCTAAAAGAACATCCAGAGGTAGAGGTTGATCTACATGAAGGCGAACTTCAAGCAGAAACAAAACACCTATTAGATGGAAAACAAGGAGCTGTAATGTTCCAAAATAGACCATTTGCAAAAGAAGTTTATGATTACGCTAAAGAGCAAGGTGTAAAAGTTATCGCAAACAGAATGGCTGGATTCGATATTTACGATATAAAATATATGCGTGAATTAGGAATTAGTATGACAAACGTCCCAAGATATTCACCTAATGCAATTGCTGAACATGTCGTAACAACTGTATTATATATAAGTAGAAATATTAGAAAAATTTTAAATAACGTTGAAAAACATGATTTTACATGGAATAAAAATATAATTTCTCGAGAGCTTAGAACACTTACTGTTGGAGTTTTAGGTACAGGAAATATCGGTAGACAAGCTGCAACTTTATTCAAAGGATTAGGATGTAAAGTTATAGGTTATGATTTGTACCCTTCTGATGCTGCTCGTGAGGTATTAGATTATGTTGATAGCATCGATGAATTATTAGCTCAATCTGATGTTGTTACAATCCATGTCCCTGCTACTAAAGAATATACTCATATGGTAAATGATGAATTCTTCAGTAAAATGAAGGACGGTTCTATCTTCGCTAATGCCGCTCGTGGTGTTCTTGTGGATACAAAAGCTGTTATTCGCGCTTTAGATAGCGGTAAGTTATTAGGTGCTAGCCTTGATGTATATGAAAACGAAGGAAATTATGTGCCAAAAGATTTCTCAAATAAAAACTTCGATGATTCTCTAATGCAAGAGTTGATCGATAGAGACGATATTGTTTATACTCCACACACTGCTTTCTATACAGAAACAGCAGTAAAAAACCTTGTAGAAGGTGCACTTAATGCTGCAGTCGATGTAATAACTACTGGAGATTCTCCTAATATTGTTAATAGATAATTCAGATATAATTGGAGTATAACAAGAAGAAATTTTTTACATTATATTCTACATTAATAATTCGATAACAACAATTTATTTAAAGATACTATTTTAACAATTAAATACAACACTACATATGTTATGGGGCTGACTCGACAAAATCTTGTTTCTCGGAAATCACGATTTTGTCGAGTCACTCTCATAATTTTTTATAATTTTTAATTTTCTAAATGACACTATTTATAAGTTTGCATAATGAAAATATTTTCAATCACCGGTGATTTCGCAATATTTTTATTTGTATATACATGATTAAGAATGTAAAAATGTTTGTAATAAGAATTATTTTTCTATTATATTTCAATTGACAACAGTCTACATTTTGATAAAATAAAGGTATAAACAGTTAATGAGATAGTTTTGTCATTAAAATATTTTAGTATAATTAATATTATTTTTATTTCTTTCCAATATGCTATTTGTTGCATCTTGATATTAATTATTACTAAAGTGCATATTCCTAAAAATAATTAAAACAAATTAAACATTTTAAACATAACATGATAATTATTATATGAGTGAATAGGTAAAAGGGATATATCTATATACCTCATACAATCTTTTAGATTGTTTCTTAGAACTGTGAAAGTTAATCTAACTTCCAGTTAATCGACTATACTTAATATAGTCATAAATTTCCTTTCGGTTGTTAAATTTTTTTAACAATAAACTTTTAATTTAATTTCAGGTCTTTCCCTGATTACTACAAAATAACTATTTATCCTAAATTTTTATTTTGTGTTCATATAACGAAAAACAGTCCTTTAAGGGCTGTTTTTTGTTATAATTTATTCATTAGATTAACGCGCTAACCCTAAAAAAGAGAGTGACTCAAAAATCTTAATTTCAAAGAAATCGATTTTATCGAGTCACTCCCTCAAAATTTATTAGATAGCTAAAAAGTTTTTATAAAGCGAATTTAGATATCAATAAACCTCTGCGTCTATGAGTTCTCATAAACTTTTTTTAAAATCTGGGATTTTTAATCCTATCCCTCTATTTTATTTTCTTATTAGTCAATTACAGAAACTTTTAAGAAGTTTGTTGATCCTACATTACTTCTTGAAGTGTTAACTGGGATACCACCAGTGATTACGATAGCATCACCTTTTTTAGCATATCCTGAAGTTTCTGCGATAGTTTTAGCTGTTTCTAACATTTCGTCAGTTGATTTAACTTGGTTAGAGATTTGAGCATCTACTCCCCATACTAAACTTAATCCACGAGCAACTTTTTCACTCGGCGTTACAGCTAAAATAGCTGCATTTGGACGATATTTAGAAATTAATCTAGCAGTTTGTCCTGATTCAGTATATGTTACGATTGTGTGTAGATCTAGGTTTAAAGCTGTGTATCCTACAGATACTCCGATTGCGTTTGTAATATCTTTAGAAACGATTTTTTTAGAACGTGCTTTTAAGATACGAGAGTAATCTTGCATTTCTTCAGTACGTTTAGCAATTGTAGCCATTGTACGAACTGATTCAATTGGGTATGCTCCAGCTGCTGATTCTCCTGATAACATAATTGCATCAGTTCCATCGTAAATTGCGTTCGCTACGTCAGATACTTCAGCACGTGTTGGACGTGGATTTTTTTGCATTGAGTCTAACATTTGAGTAGCTGTAATTACGAATTTACCTGCTGCATTACATTTAGCAATAATATCTTTTTGCATGATTGGTACTTCTTCTGCTGGTACTTCAACCCCAAGGTCACCACGAGCGATCATAATACCGTCAGATACTTCGATAATTTCATCGATATTGTCAATAGCTTCTTGACATTCGATTTTAGGGATGATTTGAACGTGTTCACATCCTTCTTCTTTAAGAATACGTCTAACTTCTAGTACGTTTTCTTTTGTACGAACAAATGAAGCAGCAACGAAGTCAATATCATTTTTACATCCGAAACGAATATCTTCTTCATCTTTTGGAGTAATACCTGGTAGTTTTGTAGATACACCAGGAACGTTAACTCCTTTTTTGTTTTTAAGTACTCCACCATTTTGAATAGTAGTATAGATTAATCCGCCTTCAACGTCAACTTTGTTAACTGTTAATCCGATTAATCCATCATCAAGTAGGATTGTATCTCCAGCTTTCACATCGTGAACCAATTCACCGTATGTGATTGAGAATTTATCTGTTGTTCCAAGAACTTCAGTCATAGAAACGATAACATCTTTCCCTGTTTCTAGCATGATTGCATCATTTTCCATGTTGTGAGTTCTAATTTCTGGTCCTTTTGTATCTAAAAGGATAGCTAAGTTTGTTCCTGTAGCTTTTCTAACTTCTTTAATTGTTTGGATTCTTGCACCATGTTCTGCATAATCTCCGTGAGAGAAGTTAAGACGACAAACGTTCATTCCTAACTCAACCATTTCAGTAAGTCTTTCTTTTGCTTCAGACTTAGGTCCAATTGTACAAATTATTTTAGTTTTTTTCTGTATCATAATATTAAATACCTCTTAAGTTTTTATCTTTACTTTAATTATTTTAACTTATTTTCAACTTGTTTTCAAATGTTTTCTTAAACAACAACCGTTTTTATGAGAAGAAAACGTTTCCTCCACTATGATTTATAATTTAAATTGAAAGTTGTTTAGATACTTCATAGATTGATAAATCAACATTGTGAACATCGCTAAATACATCTTGGAATTTAGTACTTACAAGTTTATTGTTTTGAATACCTACTGCACGTCCTGACTCGCCAGCTAATAATAATTGTACAGCATAGTTTCCTAAACGAGATGCTAATACTCTGTCTTGGGCTGTTGGAGTACCACCACGTTGAATGTGTCCTAAGATAGTAGCTCTTACTTCTTCTCCAGTAAGTTCTTTAAGTTTTGCAGCAAGCTCTTGTCCTCCCATTACACCCTCAGCAAGAACGATGATTGAGTGTTTTTTACCACGGTCTTCACCCGCTTTAATACGAGCAACAACTTCTTCGATATCTTCTTTTTTCTCTGGAATTAGAAGACTTTCACTTCCTCCAGCAATACCTGCAAATAGAGCTAAGTCTCCTGCGTTACGTCCCATTACCTCAATAATAAATGCACGCTCGTGACTTGATGCTGTATCACGCACTTTATCAATCGCATCAACAATCGTATTAAGTGCTGTATCGAATCCAATTGTATAATCCGTACAACAAATATCGTTATCGATTGTTCCTGGAACTCCGATAGTTTGGATATTCATTTCGTTACTTAAAGCCATAGCTCCACGGTATGAACCATCCCCACCGATTACTACTAATCCATCAATTCCTAATGTTTCTAAGTTCTTAATAGCGATTTTTCTCACTTCTGGGTTAGCAAACTCTGGAAGACGTGCTGAATAAAGCATTGTTCCACCACGGTTGATGATGTTACCTACATCTCCTACTTCAAGTTTTTTGATGTTGTTTTCTACTAATCCTTTATATCCTTGATATACTCCATAAACTTCTAATCCATTATAGATTGCTGTTCTTACAACGGCACGCACTGCTGCGTTCATTCCTGGTGCATCTCCACCACTTGTTAAAACTGCTATTTTTTTCATGTACTATTACCTTCCTCGTACTTTGTTATTAATTATTTTTAAATTTACCTATCAACAATACCATATTTTCGAAATTTTTTCTACTAAAAACAAAATTTTGTTTTATTTTTGTTCGATTTTTTTTGATTTTTTACATGTATACGATTTTAATGCGTTTCTCCGGGAACTTTTCCAAAAAATTCTGAACAAAAATATGTTCATTTCCTATTAGTACTGTTCTGGCTTTTGTGGAATCGTTATCAAGTAACGCTATTACCTTAACCCCTCCACTTTCCACTTTATATTGATTCAATAGTTCTAATATTTCATCATCTACTATAGTATAAATAATTTTTATATTATTTATGCAGTAGTCTCTATAATTTTTAAGACTCGCTATCTTTTCCAGTATAAACTGTTCTCTTCCGTTACGAAATTGTTTTTTCAATGTCACAACCGCAAAGCTACCTACTTGTATAAAGACATTCGCGTACTTATAAACACTTGGAAATACTGTTACATCATAATCGTTTTTCCCGTCATTGACTGTTAAGAACGCCATATAGTCACCGTTTTTAGTCTTAATCTCTTTTTTTGTTATTATTTCTACATAACTATCACTTACCTCACCACCAACATATTGAAGTGGTAAATAAGAATATTTCTCTTTTTCTACCTGTACCGGATGTTTCAAAAAATATGTCCCCGTTACTTCTTTTTCCATTTGTATTTTTTCTGTAATTGGATAATCTTCCACTTCTTCAACCTTCAACGTAAGCCCACTTTCCGCAGATAAAGCAACACGCACATTATTAATGTACTGTCTATTATCTGAATAGTAGTCATTTACTTTTTTCATCAAAGTAGCTCTATTATATCCAAAAGTATCTAGCGCACCCGCCTTAATCAGTGAAACTGCTGCTTGATAGTCAACCTTCTTATTCATTCGTTTTAAGAAATCATCTATATCTTGATACTGTCCAAAGTTAATTCTGTCTTGGACTATTTCATAACTACTTCTATAACCAACATTCTTTATTGCAGTTAAGGCAAATACGATATCATTTTTAAAAACTCTAAAATTAGATAAACTTCTATTAACATCAGGCTTAACAAGATTTATTCCTAGATTATTAAGTTCCTGTTTATACTCATTTATTTTCTTTTCACTACTTATTACGTTATTTAATAAAGCTGTCATAAAGTACTTAGTATAATAGACTTTCAAATATGCTAAACGATAAGCTAGCATACTATACACAACCGCATGACTCTTATTAAAACCATAATTTGCAAAGGTAACGATAAGCTCAAAAAGTTTCTCAGCAACTTTTATATCATACCCAGCTGTAACACTCTTTTCTACGAATATGCGACCATAGTATTCCAAATCTTCTTTTTTCTTCTTACTTACAGCTCTTCGCATATTATCTGCTTCATTCAGACTCATATGAGCAAAATTAACAGCTATTAACATAATCTGTTCCTGATAAACAATTACTCCATAAGTATCTTTTAATATTTTTTCTAAATGAGGATGCGGATATACTACTTGCTCTTCTTTATTTTTCCTACGAACATAGACTTCTATTTGAGCCATAGGACCAGGTCTATAAAGAGCATTCATCGCAACGATATCATTAAATTCCGTAGGCTTTAAGAGGTTTAACTTTTCCTTCATACCACTCGATTCGAACTGGAAGATACCCTCTGTCTTACCTCTAGCAAACAGTTCATAAACCTTAGGATCTTGATAATTTATCTTTGTTATATCGAACGTTGGATTTTCTTTTTTTATCTCCTCTACAATACTTGACACCATTGTAAGGTATCTAATACCAAGAAAATCTATTTTTAATAAGCCGACACTCTCTACATCATCCATCGTCCACTGCGTTAAGTACTTCGTCATGTTTGATTTGGCAAGTGGAGCATAGTTAACAAGTGACTTATCATCACTTATTACTATCCCAGCTGCGTGTACAGATGGATTCTTCGGTAAATTCTCTAAACTAAGAGCTATACTAAACCAACGTTTATTAATATTACTTTGATTAATAAATGTTCTCAGGTCTTCTGACATTTCATAACATTCTTTCAATGTTCTTGTAGAACTAATATTACTACTAATGAATTTTAAAGTTTTCTCATCAAACTGGAATATTCTCGCTGATTCTCTTGCTGCACTTTTCGATTGAAATGTTGTAAAAGTAATAATCTGAGCTACTTTATCAGAACCATACTTTTCTTCTACATATTTTATTACTTCATCACGTCTAGTATCTTGGAAGTCTATATCGATATCAGGCATAGAGATACGTTCTTTGTTTAAAAATCTTTCAAACAGTAAATTATATTCCAATGGATCCGCTTCTGTTATATCGAGTAAGTAACAAACTAAACTTCCCGCAGCACTACCACGTCCTGCTCCAACTAAGATATCATTATCTTTTGCATACTTCACAAAATCATGAACAATTAAGAAATAATCATTAAAGCCCATTTCGTCGATGATTTTAAGCTCATAATTATAGCGTTTTTTATAATGATATAAATCTTTACCTACTAGTTTTTCTTTAACACCTTTTTGAACTAAATAATACAAATATTCCTTAGAAGATAATTTAGAGAATATCTCTTCTTTTTCTCCGTAAATATACTTCGGCAGATGGTATCCCGAAAAATTCAGGTCATATTGACAACTACCTATTATTTCTTTTTGGTTCTCAAATGCCTTTTCAAAAATTGAATGTAATCCTTCATCTCCAAAAGCTAGAATTTCTTCAAAGTCTTTTTGCTCTCTTACAAACTCTTCCCCTGAAATAGTCGTAAGTTCCTGTATATTAAGCTTTTTATTATCGCGAATAGCACGGCTAACAATGACTTGCTGATAGTGTTCTTTATTTAAATAATAACTAGGTTTTGTATAAACTATATTTTCATAAAAACTATAAGTACTTACTTGAAAACTTTCGTTAAATCCGAAATAAAAATTATACTTATTAAGCAAGTTATTTAAATATGAAAATTCCATACTATCTCTAAGTTCATCGACAACTATTAAGACAAAATCATCCTTATAGTCTATCATTTCATTAGCGAAATTTTCTACAGTCCACTCTTCTTCATTCATAAACTTAGTAGAGATCTCTAACAATTTATAGAACATCTTTTCTGATTTACACAATATGTTGAGTTTAAGCAGTCCTATACCATATCCCAAACTCACTTCTAAACCTTGAATCAAATTAACACCTGATTTCTTAGCTTCTTTGTGTGCTTTTATTGCCCCATACATATTTGGATCAACTATAACAACTGACTTTTGATTATCCTTAATAAGTTTCAAAAACAGACTCTCATACTTTATCGTACTATTTAACAAATCGTAGGAACTATGCACTTGTAAATTGCAATACATACTAATATCCTCCTTTCTTAATTATTTTTATCTATACGGATTTATATTATCCGCAAAGTGGATTATAATCATCTTCTGAAAAACATCCCATGTTTTCTCCGTGATTTTTACTCTCTTCATTAAAGTAACGATAAACCCTCTTATTGTCATCTCCCATAAAGTAAATAGGATTAAAATTTGTATATTTTAAACACCCTTCTTCATCAAGAAGATACTCACAGACTACCCTACGTTTTATAGAGGCGATAAAATTCGTATATTTTCCATATTCAACGATGTTCTCAACTTTACACTCAAGCGACAAAATACACTCATCCATTATCGGAGCATCGATATATTTTGCCGGATCATACGTCATATCAGCCATCCCTATTTTGTTTTGACCTGAATGGAATCCTGCAATCTCAACCTTACTCAAAATCTGTTGACAAGGTACATTCACAGTAAATTCCCCATACTCTTTTATATTATCTACAGAATTGCTCTCTGCTCTAAGCCCAACTATAATCATATCTCCCAAAGAATATGACGAACTACATGTTGTTACATTATATTTCCATTTCCTATCTTTATATCCTATCAATATTACAGGGAATCCATAATATAATTTGCTAGTTTTAATTTCTAATTTCATCTTTTTCTATCCTTTTTCTTATTTTCCTTTCATAGTTGATTTTCACTATTTTTAATTATTTCTTTGCTATAAAAGCCAATGTTCTTTCATCTGAATTTTCTACGCTAAATTTAAAATCATCAAACTGTATTTTCTTCATTTCATCTACTGATGAAACTTTATTTTTTACAAGTTCTGCCAAAAATTTACCCCTTGCTTTTTTAGAAATTGTAGAATGAACTTTTAACACTCCATCTTTTTCTTCCATGAAGTTAATTTTAATAAATTTCTCTCTTTGTTTTTTTGAAAATACTTCTTCAAATTCACTAGAGAGCAATGAAACAACAAGATCTTCATCTTCTATACTTTCATCATAACTAGCTCTCCAGAAATTTTTTAATGACTTCCCTGAGACTTTTACATTTTGTAAAAAGTCTAGTCTATGTTCTTGAATCAAGTCATAAGCACCTATTATACCATATAAAGATGTTGTAATGAATACATTTTCCTCTATATATTTCTTATCAGCCTCATCAAAATTATCGCGATTTATGTTTCTATACATTAAACCATTGAACAATTCTAATGCTTTATAACTTTTTGCTGTATTGTTATTTATGTCTTGCCAGCGAGAAAATTCTTCCGTCGCCTTATCTTCTTTAATTTTATAAACTTTAGCCAAATCCTCTACACTTAGTTTAGCCAATTCATTAACTATTTCCATACTATTGGGATTAAGTTGTAATCCATCGTATGCAGTAGCCTTTTTATTCATTTCTTTGGCTGTTGGTATTAAGATTTTCATCATTATTCCTCTTCTTCAGGTAATTCTAAGAAGCTATTTTCAATTAAACTATCTACTTCCATTAATACAAAGTTGTATTCTGTTGCTTCAATAGCAGGATTAATAATTAAAGTATTGAAATATCCAACTACAAAATCACGATTAGCAATTTCAAGTTTGAACATATATTCGCTGATTTCATCGACTAAAAATGCTGTTTCTTTCAGCACTTTATCCTCATAAGTATTAGCGTAGTGTACTTTTTCTAGAAGTCTACGAATTTCTAAATCCGCGTGTTCTTTAGCGAAACGATCGCGAATATATTTCGCAAGTTTCTCTGTTTTAAGTGCTACTGTATTAACCTTTTCTTTTTGTAAAACACCATTTTCTTCTAGTTTTTCTAGTAATGCTGTTAATGATTTGTGTAAACTGTTCATTATATTTCTCCTTTATTTTACAATAAATTTTCTAAAAAACTATCATTATCTATTTTATAAGAAAAATACGAAAAACGCTAATAATAAGCTATATGATAATCCAAATCAATAACATACATTATTTAATATTTCTTACCTACTCTTCATCTTTTAAACACTATTAGAAAATGATATAATATTAGTGACATAAATATTTCGAGGTGGAGTATGAAAAAATACATAATGGCAATAGATCAAGGCACTACAAGTTCTAGGGCGATAATATTTAATAAAAAAGCAGAGATAATAGCAAGTAGTCAAAAGGAATTCCCGCAAATTTTCCCTCAGTCTGGATGGGTTGAACATGATGCTAATGCAATTTGGAATTCTATACAATCAGTAATTGCAGAAGCATTTATCGAAAGTGGTATAAAACCGAATCAAATAGACAGTATCGGTATTACAAATCAACGTGAAACAACTGTAATTTGGGATAAAAATACTGGGTTACCTATTTATAACGCAATAGTTTGGCAAAGTAGACAAAGTGCCGATATAGCTAATAAGCTTGTTAGCGACGGCTATAAAGGTATAATCCATCAAAAGACTGGCTTGGTAGTTGATGCGTATTTCTCAGCTACTAAGATACGTTGGATTTTAGATAATGTTCCTGGTGCTCAACAACGCGCTGAAAATGGAGAACTACTGTTTGGAACTATCGATACATGGTTAGTATGGAAGCTTACAGGTGGAAAAACTCACGTTACCGACTACACAAATGCAGCTAGAACGATGCTATTTAATATCAAAGATTTAACTTGGGATAAAGAAATTTTAGAAATTCTAAATATACCAGAATCTCTACTACCTGAAGTCAAATCGAATTCAGAAGTATATGGAAAAACTATAGACTATCATTTCTACGGTGGGGAAGTTACGATTAGTGGACTTGCCGGAGACCAACAAGCCGCTCTTTTCGGGCAACTTGCCTTCGATAAAGGAATGATAAAAAATACATACGGTACAGGTTCATTCATTATCATGAATACTGGCGAAAATATGGAACTTTCTAAAAACAACCTACTAACTACTATTGGTTTTGGTATAAATGGGAAAGTTTATTACGCTTTAGAAGGATCTATTTTCATCGCAGGAAGCGCTATTCAATGGATACGAGATGGCTTACGTCTAATTAAAAAATCATCTGAAACACAAGCGTTAGCTTACAACTCTAAAAACAATAACGAAGTATATCTAGTGCCTGCCTTTACAGGATTAGGTGCTCCCTATTGGAATCCAGATGCTCGTGGAACTATCTTCGGTTTAACACGTGCTACTACTAAAGAAGATCTGGTTAAAGCTACGTTGCAATCTATCGCTTATCAAGTACGCGACATTATCGATACAATGAAAATCGATGCTAAGGTAGAAATACCGCTTCTTAAAGTTGACGGAGGAGCTGCAAATAATGATTACTTGTTAGAATTTCAAGCTAATATACTAGGCGTTAAAGTCGCGCGAGCTGAAAATCTAGAAACGACAGCTTTAGGTGCTGCATTCCTAGCGGGTCTTGCTACTGGTTACTGGAAGAATCTAGATGAACTAAAAAATCTAAATACAGCAGGGAAATTATTTGTTCCTACTATGGAAAAAGAAGAACGGGAAAAACTTTATAAAGGTTGGAAACGTGCAGTAAAAGCTACACAAATTTTTGCAGATGGACGATACTAATTTTAAGAGATTTATTTACCGGTACTAAACGTTTTGGAGAATTAAAAAAATCACTTAATGGAGTCAGCCAAAAAGTATTAACTGCCAACCTTCGCTCGTTAGAGGAGAAAGGAATTATAGAAAGAGAAGTTTTCCCAGAAGTGCCACCTCGCGTCGAATACAGACTTACAGATTTAGGGAAAACTCTAGACCCTATTATTAAGAGTGTGCATGACTGGGGAAAATTTTACGAATCTATATTTTAAAAAGAAGTATCTTTACTCATAATGAGTTAAGATACTTCTTTTTAATTATTTAT
>NZ_CAUSAI010000044.1:0-13722 GCF_963529685.1 uncultured Gemella sp. | reverse complement strand
TTCGTAGAAATCGATTTTGTCGAGTCACCCTCGCACAGTTTATTAGATATCTAAATAGCTTCTATAAAGCGAATTTAGATATCAATAAACCACTGCGTCTATGAGTTCTCATACAAACTTTGTTAAATTTTAGGACTTTTGGGTCAACATTTAATCATACTCTTATATTCTATCTCATTCTATCTAGTTTATCAAAACAAGCCTTTTCACATTCAATAACCGCACTACGAAAATTCTTTTCTTCTAAAACTCTTACAGCTTCAATAGTGCTTCCGCTCGGTGAACATACATCATCTTTTAACTTACCTGGATGTTCTTTAGTCTCTAATATCATATTCGCTGCACCTAAAACAGTATTCGCAGCAAGTCTATAGGCGACATCACGTTTTAAACCATTTAGAACAGCGCCATCAGCTAAAGCCTCTATAAATAAATACACATAAGCAGGACCTGAACCGCTCAAAGCTGTTAAAGCAGCCATATCTTTTTCCAATATTTCCTCGGCAATACCCAGATTATTTAGCAAATCTAGTACTAATAATTTCTCAGAATCATCTACTAACGAATTAAACGTAACCCCTATTACACCATCTCCTACTTTGACGGGTGTATTCGGCATAATTCTAACTATTTTAGTCTCTGGAAGTTCCTTTTCTAAATCTTTTATTTCTACCGCTGCAGCCATCGAAATAACAATCTTATTTTTTAAATTATCAGCCACTTTCTCGAGAACTGTCGCCACTAAATATGGTTTTACTCCTAAAAATACTATATCACTTTTTTTCGCTACCTCTTCTAAATCTCCGCAAAATACTGCACCTGTTTCTTCTGCAATATTTTTAGTACTTTTATCAGAAGAGTTCCTTACAAAAATATCAGCACAGCTAACCTTACCACTTCGAAGTAATCCTTCCAAAATAGCTTTTCCCATATTCCCAACACCGATAAAACCTAATTTCATACATATTCCTCCTAAATATTTATTAATATCATTATACCACACTACTAACACTTATGTTATAACCTTGTTATTTCTATCACAACTATTTTAATATATATTTAACTATGTTATACTTTAACAAGAATCATAATAATCTATTGTTAAAAGGAGAACTATATGCACAAAAGTTGGGAAGAAATATTTAAAAATTATCCAAAGATTGATGAACTAAATAAATTAATAGAAACAATAAACAAAAAACGTCTAACTACAACGATTTACCCTTCTAAAGAACAAGTTTTTAGAGTTTTTGATTTAGCATTAGAAGATATTAAAGTTGTGATTTTAGGACAAGATCCTTATCATAATCCGGATCAAGCCTGTGGACTAAGTTTCTCAGTGAATGATGGAGTTGCATTACCTAAAAGTTTAATAAATATATATAAAGAACTACACGATGACTTAGGTATTAAACCAGCAAAAACGGGAAACCTTGAAAGTTGGTTTAAACAAGGTGTATTTTTACTTAATGCTGTTCTTACAGTCGAAAAAAATTCACCCGCAAGCCACAGTAAAATGGGATGGGAAAATTTCACAGATTACATAATTGAAAATATCTCTGAAAAAAATGAAAATGTAGTTTTTGTTTTATGGGGAAGCTATGCAAGAAGCAAAAATAAACTGATAGATTCTTCGAAACATAAAATTATAGAATCAGCCCATCCAAGTCCGTTATCCGCATACCGTGGCTTTTTCGGAAGTAAGGTCTTCTCTCAAATTAACGATTATTTAGATGCTTGTAGTAAAAAAACTATAGATTTTGAATTAAATATGAAAACCAATAAACAAATTTCATTTTTTTAAAAAACTTAGAAAATTTTAAGTATATTTTAAGTAAGAGGTATATAATAGTTATCTAAACAAAAGTAATAATATTTCATTCTTAACGACACTTGTCGTTTCTCCCTTTTAAGTTTGAAATTATTTTTGTTTAAACCAATATTTCGGTTAATTCTTTATGATATTAACAGATAATAAAACTTTTTAATTTTTTTCATAATGTGGCTTGTCGCTCCCTAGGCAAGCCATTCTCCCTTTTAAAGAGTTGTAAAACTCTTCTGTTATTTGTATATAAGATTAGATATAAATAAGCAAGAAATTGCTTAGAACTTAATTTAGTTCATAAAAAAACGTGTTCCCCAAACACGTTTTTTTTATTTTTTGAAAGATACTCTGCTCTACTCTATATGCCTCTTTGTTTTTATACATTAAAGTAATAAAAAAAGGATTGACTCGATAAAATCTTATTTCTACAAAATCACGATTTTCGAGTCAATCCATTTTAATTATGCAGCTCTTCTATATCCTGCTTTTTGAGCAGCCTCTTCTGAGTTGAAGACTAATAGGTTTTTTGCTGCGATATTGTTATAAGAAGGATGTGTCGGTGTGTAATAATATCCATTCTTTTTACTTGCTCTCACTATTACTCTCTTAGGTTGTTGTAATTGTGTTTGTTCCTCTTTCTTTTGAGCTAATTGAACAGTTTCATTTTTTTCCACATCCTGCTCATCAATTCTTTTTTTAGATGGAGGGGGTGGCACTACTTGTTGCTCTTTCTTTTCAGAGTCATTATCTGCTGATGACTGTTCTTCTATTTTTTTATCACGTTCTTCTTTTTTCTCTTGGAAAGTTTTTCTTTGTTCTTCTTTTTTAGCATCACTAAAGTGATTAGTCATTAACATTGTTAACGTCATTACTAATGCACTCACAGTTCCTAAAACTACTTTTTTCAAACGTGTTTTTCGTTGAATAAGTTTTACAATAGGCGGGCACAATAATACAAAGCTTAATATGAATACAATACTAGCATAACCAATACCGTGAGTAAATACCATACTAAGCGATATTATCATAAATACTAAGAAGATAAACCACAAAATAACTTGTCCATGTTCTCTTATGAATTTATTCACAAAATATTTCTCCTTAAAAATAATCACTTATCTATTTTAACACTTTCTTGTCTAATAAACAATTATTTTTATAAATAACTTTTACTTTAGCAAAATATAAGGGATTTTATAATAATATATTTGTATAAAGTCTTTAATTATTTTCTAGAAATAACCATAGCAATCCCTTGCCCTCCACCTATACAAAGTGAACATACTCCTTTTTCCTTGTTGTCTTTAATTAGCGCATGCACCAAAGTAACCAAAATACGACAGCCACTAGCTCCTATCGGATGTCCTAGTGAAATTGCTCCACCACGAGTATTAACCTTACTTTCGTCAAGATTTAATAAGCGTGTTACAGCAATTGATTGTGCAGCAAAAGCTTCATTCATCTCAAATAAGTCTATATCTTCTATATTTAAATTTAATTTTTCTAGTACTTTCTTTGTTGCTGGAACAGGTCCTAAGCCCATCATCCTATTATCTAAGCCTGCTGATGCATAGCCCTCAATATAACCTAGAACGTCTAACCCCAACTCTTTGGCGCGATTTTCACTCGTTAATATTACACAAGCAGCTCCGTCATTTATACCTGAAGCATTCCCTGCCGTTACTGTTCCATCTTTCTTAAAAGCCGGACGTAATTGGGCTAAACTTTCCAAAGTAGTATTAGCACGAACAAATTCGTCGGTATTAAAACTAATTTCCTCTCGTCTAATTCTAACAAATATCGGAGCTATTTCTTCTGTGAATAAGTTATTTTCAATTGCCAAAGCAGCCTTTTTCTGACTTCTAAGAGCGAACTCATCTTGTTCCTCTCTCGTTATATTATACTGCTGAGCTATGTTCTCTGCCGTGATACCCATATGATAATTTTCAAAAGCATCAGTTAGCCCATCATTTATGATAGTATCTTCTAGTTCAAAGCTACCTAATTTTTGACCAAAACGTGCATTCTTCGTGTAATGAGGTGCTGCACTCATATTTTCTACTCCACCACAAATTACTATATCATTATCTCCCAACATAATTGACTGAGCTCCTAATACTACACTTTTCAAACCAGAACCACATACCTTATTCACAACAAAGGCACTCTTCTCTTTTGAAATACCTGCATTAACTGCAATTTGTCGTGCAACATTTTGGCCCAAACCAGTTTGTAACACATTACCAAATATTATCTCATCAACAAGATTTGGATCAATATTTATACTTTCTAATGCCTGCTTTACAAGATCTCCACCAAGTCTAGCTGCTGAAACATCTTTTAAACTTCCACCAAAACTCCCTATAGCAGTTCTTTTCGCACTTACAATTGCTACTCTGTTCATGTTTTTAATTCTCCTAATTTGATTTACTAGTATATTTTACTATAAATACTGCACTTGTTCAAATAATGTATATAACCGACAAGGAATAAAAAACACACTAATGTAACATTCACTTCATGTTTTTGTAATATATTTGTAATATATTTGTAACAAAAGGTTGTTTTTTGTAATCTGAAGATGTATAATATAAATATAAAGAAGTTATACAAAAAGAAGGTGGAGAATATGAACAAACTTCTAAAAACAACAGGTATATTTATTTTAGGAATAGGGCTTATGACTGGTTGTGCAGATAAGGTAGCGCAAAAAATTGATAATAACAATAATAATGCAACTAGCGAAGTAACGACTACCGAAGAAACACCAACTTCTTTAGCTAACCTACAAAAAGAAGTTGAACATATTAAACAAGCAAATACTAACGTTAATGCAAATATTATTAATAACAAACCTACACCTCAGCCAACAACTCCTACTAGAAAAAACACTACAATCCAACAAACTACTCAAACTAGAAAACATGACCTAGCTAAAGCTGGAGAAATTTTACAACCTATGTCATACGGAATGTTAAATTTACAAGGTAGCAGTACTGCCAATGTAGTGAGATTTATCGCTAGTAACGATGGCAGCAACAATGTAGTAAAACAAATGAACATGACTAAAGTATTGGATTTACTAAATACATACAATGCACAAACATTCCATAAACAAGACGTACTACAAAGATTACAAAATGATAAAGAAATTGAATTTGTTCAATTAAATAATAAGGTTACTGATTTTAGCAAACAAAACTTAGAAAAATTAATGAATCATAAAAATAAAGTAGTATACTTTGCTAAAGATGAAGTCTTCTTAGCTAAAAGTGACGTTGGTTATGGAGGACCTACTGATACAATCTTTATGCCAGTTGAAAAATGGGAAATACAAGGAGATAAAGTTCTAATTCCTTTTGAAACTATTGCCACAAGAAAACCTGTAGGGATGATGACACTTCGTTTAAACAATAAAAATTATGAGAATGGAATTGATAAAACAATGTACTACATTGAAAAATTCGAATTATACTAAAATTGAAAGAGGAGCGACTCAAAAATCGATTTCTATGAAATTACGATTTTTGAGTCGCTCCCTTCTATAACTAGTTATTATATTTTTCTACTATTTTCTTAGCACTAGCTAGGTTCATATGTTTTTCATTTCTAAGTTCTTCAACGATTAACTCTATATTATCATTAGAAGCTCCAGCCAAGATGGCTAAAGATTTTGCATGTAACTTCATATGCCCTTTTTGGATTCCATCTCCTACTAACGCTTTTAGGGCCGCTAGATTTTGAGCTAAACCTACAGAAACGATTATACTCGCCAAAGTTTTAGCGTCCGGATTGTTTAATAATCCTCTTGCGACTTTTACTGTAGGATTAATCCCAATAGATCCTCCTACACTTGCGACTGGCATCGGTAGAGTAATCTCTCCAATAAGCACACTGTTTTTTTTATCACAGTACCATTTAGAAAGACCTTGATACTTACCATCTTTAGCTGCATAACTCTGACACGCCGCTTCTATAGCTCTCCAGTCATTTCCACTCGCTATAACAACACTATCTATACCGTTGAAAATACCTTTATTGTGAGTAGCAGCTCTATAAACATCAGCTTTTGCGAATTTACTAGCAAGCTCAATTCTTTTCGCAAGATACTCTCCATCTTTACCTAAGTTTTCAAATGGAATAGCACATTTCGCAGTAACTAGTGAGCGTGTCGCGTAATTCGATAATATCGCCATCAATGCAACACCTTCAGTTAATGATTCTAACGAAACTTTAAGTGCCTCTAGCATAGTATTTAATATATTTGCCCCCATCGCTTCCAGAGTATCAACGACAAGATAGACAACTACAAAATCCGTTCCATCTTCCGATAAAACTTTAACCTCAATATCATAAGCCCCCCCTCCGCGTGCTACGATAGATGGATATGCTTCATTAGCTGTTTTTAAAAGTAATTCTTTACTTTGTAAAATACATCTTACAGCTGCATCAGTATCAGCTATATTATATAATGCTACATGACCAATCATTTTTCTGTCTAGAACTTCTGTCTTAAAACCACCTGATTTCGCTACTATTTTCCCAGCATTACTACAAGCTGCAACTACCGACGGTTCTTCTGTAACAAACGGTACTACGTATTGTTTCCCATCAACAATAAAATTTGGCACAACGCTAAACGGTAGAGAAAAAGTTCCAATAACATTTTCTACCATATTATTAGCCGTACTAAAGTCTAGGACTTCATTATTTTTAAGAAATTGAAAATGCTCTTCACTTAAAATATCAGTTTTCTCAACAACCTCTAAACGTTCATTAATATTTTTTTTATAAAATCCACTCCAAATTTTTTCCATAGTTCCCTCTTTTAAAATTGTTTTTTATATATTCTCTTATGATTTTCTATTTTTTCTAAAATAAATTTACTTTCATCTTGAATATCAGAAATATCTAAGTTACCCTCTTCATCAACAGTAGTATCTCTAAAGAACATATCCTCATATTCTTCTATTGAAATACGTGTTCTACTAGCAAAGTCCTCAAAGCGATTATCTCTTAACTGCTCCTTATAACCATCCACTAAAGTTAAACTAAATACTTCAGCAACTGCTCCACTACCGTAACTATATAAAGCAATCTTGTCTCCAGCTTCTAGAGTAGTGTTATTTTCAAGAAGTGATAATAGCCCCAAGAATAAAGATCCTGTATATATATTACCTACTCGTTGGCTATATAAGATTGATTCATTAAAACGAGCAAGTAGTTCTTCTTTCTTATTCTCTTCAGCGTGTTCTAACAACAAATTTAAACCTTTTAATCCTAACTTAGGATATGGTAGATGTAAACATACTGCTGAAAAATCCTCAAGACTATTTTTAGATTTTTCGATAAATCTATCCCACGTAGTTGTTAAGCAGTCAAGATACTGTTCAGTAGAAAATCTTCCCTCTACAAATGCATATTGAGAGTAATTCGGACGCCAAAAATCCATAACATCACGAGTTAAACAAACATTATCATTGTTGAACTCTAAAATTCTTGGATTACTGCTTACTAACATAGCGCAACTTCCTGCACCTTGTGTAGATTCTCCAGAAGATTTAACACCGTATTTCGCAATGTCACTAGCGATAACCAGTACTTTTGACTCTGGATTATTCATAACATGATTTTTAGCGAAATCTAATGCAGCAGTTGCTCCGTAGCATGCTTCTTTAACTTCAATAGCACGCACAAATGGTTGAATATCCAAAAGCCCATGAATAAATACTGAAGAAGCCTTACTTTGGTCAACTCCAGACTCAGTCCCTACGATAATCATATCAATTTTTTCTAAATCATCTTTATCAAGTATTTCAAAAGCTGCCTGCGCTCCAAGAGTTACAATATCTTGAGATACAGGAGGAATACTCATTTCAAGTTGTAATAGACCTTTAGTGAATTTATCAGGTTCTATTCCACGCGCTGTTGCTAAATCACGAATATCTAAATAATAACTTGGCATTGCAAAGCCAAATTTATCTATTCCTATTTTCATTATCAAATTCCTTTCAATTAAATTCGATTTATTTATCTGTACAATTTTTCCAACTATATTATACTATTAAACTCCTAAAAGTTAAAGTTTAATAAATATAAACTTCCTATCATGATTAAAACCATCTCATGCAAATACTATTGTATAAAATTTTTGCGAATTAGTCCATAGATAGCCATTAAAAATTACAAATCTTATGATTTACCTTGTATAAAATTCATACATAATCTATTTCAAGTAATCTTACTATTAATTAATAATTTTTCTAAACATCAAAACTGATAATCACTTTATAAGAATTTAGAAATTTTAAGATTATATAAACTCGATTTTACTAGCATTTTTACACTGAAAAATAGTTTCTTTTTAATAAAAAAATTTTTTTGTAAGCATTTTTGTTGTTTATTTTTAATATTTTTCTTATAATGGTAATATATTTAAAAAACCCGGGAGGATTATTACTATGACATTTAAATTACCTGAATTACCTTATGGATTCGATTTCTTAGAGCCAGTTATCGATGCTAAAACTATGGAAATTCACCACGACAAACACCACGCAGCTTACGTTAACAACCTAAACGCAGCTTTAGAAAAACACCCAGAATTCGAAGCTAACTGCATTTGTGGGTTATTAAAAAACATTGATAGCGTTCCTGCTGACATCCGTCAAGCTGTTATCAATAACGGTGGTGGACACCACAATCACAGCCTATTCTGGAAATCTATGACTAAAGCAGATTCTTCTGAATTCGCTGGATTAATTAAAGAAAAAGTTGAAGCTGAACTTGGTGGATACGAAGAATTCGTTAAGAGCTTCTCATCTGCAGCTGCTACAAGATTCGGTAGTGGATGGGCATGGCTTGCTTTAGATAAAGAAGGTAAACTAGTTGTTACTTCAACAGCTAACCAAGACTCTCCATACTTAACAGGTCTTACTCCAATCCTTGGATTAGACGTTTGGGAGCACGCATACTACCTAAACTACCAAAACCGTCGTCCAGACTACATTAAAGAATTCTTCCGTGTTGTAAACTGGGATTTCGTTAACGAACGCCTAGCTAAACACTTAGAAAAATTAGGTAAATAATTACATGGATAAAAAGCTGTCACATGACGGCTTTTTTATTTTTTATTAATTGAATCTTTCTCTCTCAATCAACTCTTATCTGGTCTTTTCATTAACCTAATTTAATGACAATTTTAACTTCATATTGTATAATGATAAACACTCTGTTTGAATATACAACTTATTCTTACATTTGTTATTAAATTGATTAAAGGAGAATTGATATTGAATAATTGGAAATTTATCGCTGGTTTCATCGGAGTATTCGCAATATATGAAATACTCATATTCCTATTGTGGCTAGGCTTAAAATGGATGATTTCACCTTTTGTTCCCACTAAGGTTAAATTAGCTATTGGTATCGCGCTATTTATTGTTGCTAACTTTTCTATCGTAGCTTATATGCTAAGATTAGGTGCACCATGGATAAATTATGGAAACATTTGGTACTTCTACTTCCTAAATGGTACTATCATAGGTATAGTTTTATTAATCATTAAATTTTTACTGAAAATCTTTAAATTAAACCTTACTCAAGGAATTAGTTTAAGCATAACTTCTCTCTATTTAATAGGTATGACTGCTCTTGGTTTATTTTGGGCATACTCACCTACTGTGATTAATAAGACTATCAAGGTTGATAAACATCTTGATAAACCTATTAAAATTGCTATGGTCTCTGATCTTCATCTTGGAACATTTTTCTCAAATCCTCAACTTGAAAAACTGAACAATATTGTTGATAATGAGAAACCAGATGCTGTAGTTATCGCAGGAGATCTTATGGATGATGATATGGTTATGTACAAAAAGCGTAATATGCAAGAAAATCTAAGCAAACTAAAAGCTCCACTAGGTGTTTATACTACAATGGGAAATCACGACCGTGATGCACTAGAAATAGTAAACGAGGTTAAAAAAACGGGGATAATCCCACTATCTGATGAAAGTACTACACTTAATAATGATATAACTTTAGTAGGTCGTAAGGATAAGAGTGTCAGTCGCGATAGACTTGATACTGCTGACCTTCTTAAGAGCGTTGATTTGAGCAAAACTATCGTTCTTGTGGATCATCAACCTGATGCTATTGATTATCACGCTAACTTACCTATAGATGTTCAACTCTCTGGGCATACTCACCGCGGACAACTATGGCCGTTAAACTTTATCACAGATGTAGTTTATACTTTAGATCATGGCTACGCGAAAATTAATGGCAAACATTTCTTCACTTCTGCAGGTTACGGTTTCTGGGGACCGCCTTTTAAAACTTCAGCACGTAGTGAAGTGTGGATGATTACTATTGAAGAAAAATAATCAATTAATAGAAAAAACTCAACAATCCGATTCATAAAAATCGATTCGTTGAGTTTCTTGTTTTCCTATCTATTTTTTTTGAAAATCTCTATTAGTTTCTTTGCATCTTTTCCATTTAAAAAGTATGCTTTTCTTAATGCGGCAATATTAAATGCATCATTCTGACTTAAGTTTATAACTTTTTCTAATTCTTTTTTATAAGCTGGTGTTTGAAGTCTTTCAAATGCTTCTTTACTCTTCTCATCACGTTTTTTTATCTTGTCTCTTGCATTAGAAATCATCGCATAGACAAATATAAATCCTAGCATGATATATAATGTATTCATGTTCATCGCAATTACTTCCTTTATTTTATTCTATATACACATTATATAAGTTTTGTATGCGATTGTAAATATTTTAATTAACTTATTTCTTCTTAACTCCTTCTAAAAATTGATTTTTCTACTATAATTTGTTATGATAAAGTGTACTTTAGTTAAAGGATTATTGAATAATGAAATTTTTAACAAATATTAACGACGAAAAATATACTGAATTTATAAAAAATCACAAGCATGGTAATATGATGCAAGCTATCGAGTGGTCTCACATAAAAAATACTTGGGGCGCTGTAAGAGTAGGTGTTCAAGATGAAGATAATAATATTATAGCTGCAGTGCAAATTCTCACTCGTCAAGGATTATGGTATGCTCCGCGTGGGCCTATTCTTGATTACAGTAATACCGAACTACTAAATTTCTTTTTAACTAACCTTAAAAAATTCGCTAAAGAAAAAGGCGCTAAAATGGTTAAACTAGATATCCCCACAGCTATAAAAGATGAAAAGCTCGCGATTTTCAAGGATGTTGAAGTAGATAGAGAAAACAATAGTCTTATTAAAACATTCAAAGATAATGGTTATAAGCACAAAGGTTTTAGCCTTGACATGAGTAATACTATTCAACCACGCTTTAACACAGTTACAAAACTTGAAGAAGAAGTTCCTGATCTTTTCCCAAAAGATACACGTCGTTTAATTCGCGATGCTGAGAAGAAATTCGTTGAAGTTAGGCGTTGTGGTAAAGAAAATCTCGATGACTTCCTTTTCGCCTTAGCTTGTACAGAGAAAAGAAAAAATATCTCACTGCGTGGACGTGAATATTTCGAAAACTTATTGGATACTTTTGGAGATAATGCTTTATTATATATTTCATATATAAATGTAGAAAAAGCTGTAAAAGAATGTCATTCTAGAAAACAAGCTCTTGAAGATGAGATTGAAGCTCTTGGTGAAAAATCACCGAAGAAAAAGCGTACTCTTCTAGAACAAGTAACTGGAATTGACAAGTTAATCGTTCTATTTGATAGTTTGGAGATTAAAGATAAAAGTAAGGATCAGGTTATAAGCGCTGCTATTACTATCGCCTATGGTAACCATGCAGAAATTATTTACGCTGGAATGAATGACGATTTCGCAAAACTTCCTGCCCAATATAAAGTCTTTTCTGATACTATGAAAAAAGCTCAAGAAATGGGTGTTAGCGAGGTATCAATGGGTGGTATTGAAGGTGATTTAAACGATAGTCTACTTGGTTTCAAATCTAAATTCGCACCAAACATCGTAGAATACTATGGAGAGTTCGATTTAGCAATCTCTCATGTATTCAATTTAATGTACAACTACGGATTACCATTAAGAAGAAAAGTACTAAAACTAATTAGAAGATAAAAAACTAAGTCTGTAAATCATTATGGTTTACAGACTGTTTATTTTAATCTACTGTTTTTAAGGTAGCTTAGGACACTTCCAAATCTTTTGTTATCACAAAAGGATTTTCCAGTTAAAATTCGAGCTTGTAGTCTCGAATTTTCCTAGTAAAACACTAAAGTATTTTACTTCAGCTACTCTAAAACAGTAGGAGAAAAATGAGAATGGAATCTAAAACTAAATAAAAAGTTTTCTATAATATTTAAAACTGCGTCTAATTTTCTAGTATACTATAATAAATTAATAACTAAATTCAGAGCGGATAACTAACTAATTTATATGTTTTTTCATTTGTTCTTTATAGTGGTGAAAATAAAATGCTATTGCATTTTATCGAGAAAAAGAAAGATTACAAGCTTTCTTTTTAGTCGGAAAACAATCTTTTCTTTGAAAAGTTGGTTGAAGACGTCTAGCATCACAATCAAAAGAACGAATGTTTAAGTATTACAGGATAAATAAATCCCTATATAAAAATTAAAAGAGCTGTACTCTTTAATGATTTCATTGAAATCATAACTATTGAGTCAGCTCTTTATTTAATTATATTTTTTTAACGAATTCAGATTTTAGTTTCATAGCACCAAAACCATCAATTTTACAATCGATATTGTGATCTCCATCAACTAATCTAATATTTTTAACACGAGTTCCTTGTTTTAATGTAGATGAACTACCCTTAACTTTTAAATCTTTAATTACAGAAACTGTATCTCCGTCTTGAAGTACGTTACCGTTAGCATCACGATAAACTTTTTCCTCTTCTGCTCCACTAGCATCTTCTGGTGACCACTCATGAGCACACATAGGGCATACTAGCATATTTCCATCTTCATAAGTATATTCACTTTTACATTCTGGACAATTAGGTAATGTCATTGTTTTCCTCCATAAAATTTCAAATTTGTACAAGGGATATTATACCATAATGAGATATAATATCAAAATAATATCAAACAACTTACTCTTTAAAACCTTGATGCAATAATAATTCTAACAAAAAATCTCTTCCCTAAAAATTTTTTTGAAAAAATCGTCTACTTTTGTAGGCAAAGTACTTGAAATTTGAAAAAAGAAGGAGTAAAATATGAATTAAAGAGTTAATCACATTATATTTATTTGCGGTTATTCTAAAATATAAAATATAAACAAAAATTTTAAACAAAAGAGGAATCAAATTATGGTTAAATATGATCTATTAGTAGTAGGATTCGGTAAAGCCGGAAAAACTTTAGCAGCAACATTCGCTAAAGAAGGAAAAAAAGTAGCAGTAGTTGAAGAAAGTAGTGCAATGTACGGTGGTACTTGTATCAATATCGGATGTATCCCGACTAAAACTTTAATCGTAGCTGCTGACAACAAAAAAGACTATGCAGAAGCTAAAGCAACAAGAGACGCTGTTGTATCTAAACTTAACGCTAAAAACTTCGCTATGTTAGATAGCAGTCCAAACATTGATGTTTACACTGCGCACGCTAAATTCGTTTCTAACAAAGTAGTAGAAATTTCTGCTAACGGAGAAACTAAACAACTTGAAGGTGAAATCGTAGTAATCAATACTGGAGCTAAGAACAATGTGTTACCAATTCCAGGATTAACAACATCTAAAAATGTTTACGATAGCACAGAATTACAACAATTAGAAAAAGCTCCTAAAACTCTAGGAATCATCGGTGGTGGTAACATCGGATTAGAATTCGCTAACCTTTACGCTCGTCTTGGAGTTAAAGTTACAGTTATCGACTTCGCTCCTGGAATCTTAG
>NZ_CAUSAI010000043.1:0-13981 GCF_963529685.1 uncultured Gemella sp. | reverse complement strand
ACAATTATAAAAATATATCATAAAATAAGGATGTAAGTAGAGTTATATACAAAAAAGAAAAGAGGTTGAGTTTATGCATTTAACTAAAAGTACTGAACAAGCAATCTGTATTATGGTAATGTTATACCTTCAAGATAGGCATGTTTTCTTGAATTCGAAGGAAATTAGCCAGCGTTTAAATATTTCTCCAACATATCTGAAAAAAATTATGAGAAAACTGGTTGTCAATGATTTAGTGAAAGCTAATACAGGTATTGGCGGAGGATATAAGTATAAATCTAATAAAAAAGTTACATTATATGATATATATGTAGCGCTTAATGATGAGGTAGAAATTTTTGCACTAAAAACAGATTATGTTTCAAAAATTTTTGAGGGAGCTTTGGCAGTAGATAAACGTTATAGTAAATATCTGAAAAAAGTCAATACTGTTAATAAAGCTATTAAATCTTCTTTAGAAGATATTACAATAGAGAGCCTAGTAGAAGATATTTTAGAAGAAAATTCTAAGATTAGGTTAGATTGGAATAATTGGGAAGAAGAATTTGAGAGAGTAAATGTCTTCTTTAAAGGATAGAGAAAAAGTCGATTATGAATTAATCATAGTCGACTTTTAATATTACAAAGCACTAGCAAACGCTTCGATAAATTTATCTATATTTTCAAAATCTTCATCAGTATCAGCTTCGATTTCAATTTTAAGATTTTCAGTTGGGTTGGTAGCACCTGTTTTTGCAATTTGTTCATCAAATTGATCTACACAAACGCAATATTCATCGTAAATAGTGTCACCTGTACCGATAACACCGTATATTTTTCCTTCATAATTTTTATCTTCAAGAGCTTCAAAAAATTCTTCCATTTCTTCAGGTAATTCACCTTCACCATAAGTGTATGTGGCAACGATAAAAGCATCAGCATCATCAAGAAAATCAAAATCTACCATGTCTTCAATAAATAACTTTTCTATTTCTAACCCTTTTTCTTCTTCGAATTTTTCTATCATTAAATCAGATAACATTTCAGTATTACCAGTTAAACTCGCATAAACTAATTTAATATTCAAAAAAAATCCCTCCATTCTATTTGTAAATAAATAATAACTAAAGATAATTATAACGCATTAAAAATATTTAGTAAATAAAAAAATTCTGTAAAAGGATATTTTTTGAGCAAAACTATTGAAAAAAGATTACAAATGTAGTTTAATATATGTTATCTTTATTAACGGAGGTACAATATGGTAAAAGGTTTAAACCTTTTCCATTCTATCTGTAGATGGAGTAAAATCCAAGATTAAAATTTTACAAAATCAAAAAGAAGATGAGAGAGAAACTCATTTGGAGGATAGACAATGGAAAACAAATTTACATTTTTTGAGAAATTTATTATGATTTCCACAAAGGAAACTTTATTATTTTTAGTAGTATTATTTGCATTATTTTACTTAATGTATTATTTAGCAAAGAAAAGAGTTAGTTCTTCAAAAAGAACCTTGTTATCTACATTTATAGGTTTAGCTTTAGGAATCGCTATTCAAGCATACTCAGGATTTAGCGATGAACCTATGAAAATTAAATATGTAGCTGAAATTACAACTTGGTATTCATTATTCGGTAATGGATTTATTGACTTGATTAAAATGCTGATTGTTCCGTTAGTATTAGTTTCAATTATTAATGTTATTGTTAATATTAACGCAAACACTGATGTGAAGAGATTAACGCGTCTTACATTAATTGTTACTTTAGGAATGGTTGCAATAAGCTCAATTGTTGGATTTGTAGTTTCTGCAGTATTTAAACTTGGAAGTAGTTCTATTGCTTTAGGAAATGGAGAAAGTAAAATTAAAGAAGTGAAGAATGTTGTAACAATTTTACGTGAATTAATTCCTTCAAATCCGATTAAAGCAATGGTTGAATTTAATGTTATCGGTGTAGTAATCTTTGCGATGTTTATAGGATTAGCAGCAAGATATATTCAAAATAAAGATGAAAATAAAGTTAAAACATTTGTAGACTATATTTCTAGTTTACATGCAATTGTTTCTCGTATGACAGTCTTAGTAATTAGACTATTACCATATGCGGTAATACCATTATTAGCTAATACAATTGCGCAAAGAGGCTTAAAATCAATAAAAGATGTATTGTTATTTATAGCTTTATTATATATAGCGGTAGCAATTCAATTTGTAATTCAAGGATTATTCATTATGCTACACGGTATTTCACCTATAACTTATTTTAAAAAAGCTAGTAAACCATTAGTCTTAGCATTTACTTCGCGTTCTAGTGCAGGAACGCTGCCTCTTACTATTAGTACACTTACTAAAGAGATGGGAGTTAACCAATCAACAGCTAATTTTGTAGCTTCATTCTCATCTACAGCAGGAATGCAAGGATGTGCTGGTATTTATCCAACAATGTTAGTTGTTTTTTTAGCAAATGCAAATGGAATAACAATTGATACAACATTATTCATTATGACAGTGATTGTTGTAACGTTAGGTTCTGTTGGTATAGCTGGGGTACCGGGTACATCTATTACAGCAGCATCGGTATCTGTAAATGGAGTAGGTTTTGGAGCATTATTTAATCAAATTAATCCAATCTTAGCAGTGGACCCAATTTTAGATATGGGGCGTACATGCTTAAATGTAAGTGGTGGTATGACGAATTCAATTATGGTAGATAAACATTTAGGTTTATTTAATAAAGAAGAATTTAATAAATTTGAAAGAATTTCAGAATAGATAACTTAATCGCAGTACAAATTGTACTGCGATTTTATATATTTTTTTGAAGTAATTACATAGGCTACTTGTTTTTTTAATATAAATTAGGTATATTATTAGTGTTTTTGTTCTCAATATGATAATATTATAAAAGTAAAAATTTAGTAATCAATCAAAATTTTGGTCAAAGCATTATTTTGCAATTACGTTAAAATATATGGAGGTACTATGACTGAATTTTTAAAAGAATATGATGTTATTGTAATTGGAGGAGGACATGCCGGTATTGAGGCTGCGCATGCTGCTAGTAGAAAAGGTGTGAAAACCTTAATGATTACAATTAATTTAGATACTATTGGTTTTATGCCGTGTAATCCGAGCGTTGGGGGACCAGCGAAAGGAATTGTTGTCCGTGAGGTCGATGCATTAGGTGGACTTATGGGACGTGTAGCCGATAAAACAAATATTCAAAGTAAGATGTTGAATACTGCAAAGGGACCAGCTGTAAGAGCGCTAAGGATGCAATCAGATAAAGTAGAGTACCAGCTTGAAATGAAGAGAGTTTTAGAAGATACGCCAAACTTAGATATCGAACAAGCAATGGTACGTGAGCTTATTATCGAAGATAATAAAGTGGTTGGTTTAAGAACCATGCTGGGTACAGCTTATAAAGCTAAAGTAATTATTATTACTACAGGGACATACTTGAGGGGAGAAATAGTAATAGGTGATATTAAATATTCTTCAGGTCCAAATCATCAAATGCCATCTATTGATCTTGCTAAACAATTAGAGGAATTAGGGTTTGACTTAGTGAGATTTAAAACAGGAACACCACCTAGGGTAAATGCTGATAGTGTAGATTTTACGAAAACTTCTATTCAACCAGGTGATGAAGAAAATCATGCATTTAGTTATGAAACTACAGAATTTGTAAAAGATCAAGTTCCTTGTTGGTTAACTTATACTAATACAAATACGCATGAAATTATTGATAAAAACTTAGGTCGTTCTGCAATGTACTCTGGAGTAATAAAAGGAACAGGACCAAGATATTGCCCAAGTATTGAAGATAAGTATGTGCGTTTTAATGATAAAGAAAGACATCAACTTTTCTTAGAACCAGAAGGTAGAAATACGAAAGAAATCTATGTACAAGGATTATCAACCTCTTTACCAGATGATGTACAAAGAGACATGGTTAGAAGTATTGCAGGATTAGAAAATGCAGTTATTATGCGTAATGGTTATGCTATTGAGTACGATGCTGTAAATCCGACAACACTTTGGCCGACTTTAGAGACGAAACTAATCGATGGATTATTCACTGCTGGTCAAATTAATGGTACTAGTGGTTATGAAGAAGCTGCAGGTCAAGGAATTATAGCAGGAATAAATGCTGCATGTAAAGTACTGGGTGAAGAACCTATGATACTTGGCCGAGATGAAGCGTATATTGGAGTTCTTATTGATGACTTAGTAACAAAAGGTACAAATGAACCATATCGACTTCTTACTTCAAGAGCTGAACACAGATTATTATTACGTCATGATAATGCGGATATGAGATTAACAGAAAAAGCTTATAACTATGGTCTTGTAACACAAGAGAGATATAATAAATTCTGTGAAAAACGTAGTATGGTTGCTGATGAAATAGAAAGACTTAAAACTTTTAGAATAACTCCAACAGCCGCGACTTTAGAAAAACTGGCAGAACTAAATAGTGCTGAGATACGTGATGGAATTTTAGCAATTGATATGCTGAGACGACCAGAACTAACTCATGCTAATGTACTTTATTTAGCAAATGATAAAACTGATCTTCCTAAAGCTGTAATAGAACAAGTAGAAATTGAAGTGAAATATGAAGGATATATAAAAAAATCTCTTCAACAAGTGGAAAAACTTAAAAAAATGAATGAGATGAAAATTCCTGTTGATTTAAGCTATGATGAAGTACCAAGCTTAGCTCTTGAAGCAAGGGAGAAACTAAAAAAGGTTTTACCATTAACTATAGGTCAAGCATCTCGTATTTCAGGAGTCAATCCTGCTGATATTTCTATACTATTAGTATATTTAGAACAACGAAGAGGTATGAATAATGAATAAAGAACAATTCTATAATGCAGTAAAAGAGAAGGTTGGTATAGAATTGACGGAACTACAAAAAGAACAGTATAATAAATACTATAATCTAGTAGTAGAATGGAACCAAAAAATCAATCTTACTGCAATTACCGAAGAGGATGAATTTTACACAAAACATTTCTTCGATTCTATATCTTTAGCATTTTTTAAAGATTATGCGAATATAGAAAGTATTTGTGATGTTGGAAGTGGAGCAGGATTTCCATCAATTCCATTAAAAATATTGTACCCTAATTTAAAGGTTACTATTGTAGATTCTTTAAATAAACGAATTAAGTTTTTAAATTTAGTGAAAGATGAATTAGGTCTAACTGATTGTAATTTTGTTCATGCTAGAGCAGAAGAGTTTGGACAAAATAAAGAATATAGAGAGAGTTTTGAAATAGTTACTGCAAGAGCGGTGGCAAGATTGAATGTGTTATCAGAACTTTGCTTACCGCTAGTAAAAAAAGATGGATATTTTTTAAGCTTGAAAGCACAAAAAGCTGAAGAGGAAACAAAAGAAGCAATAAATGCAATTAAACTTTTAGGTGGGAAATTAGAAAGAGATTTAGAATTTGATCTTGAGGGAGAGGAGCGACATATTCTAGAAATTAGAAAAGCTAAAGAAACTCCAAATAAATACCCAAGAAAAGCTGGAACACCTAATAAAAAACCATTACTATAAAGACATAAGGAGGAGAATTTTGTAGTGAAAGATACGTATTCTCCTTTTTTGTATACACTTTATTTAAATAAAGAAAGAAAAAAATGAGAAATTTTCAAAAAATTCTTTACTTTTTTTTGATTTTGTATTATTATATTTATTATATTCATTAAAACATAAAAAAAGGAGGATATTTATGCCAAAATCAGTAAAGGATTTTTTAAACATAATTTTAAATGGTACAGCTCTAGGAGTGGTTGCTGGATTAATTCCAAATGCTGTTTTGAGTACATTATTTAAGTACTTAGGAACATTATTCGCTCCAGGGGTGTTTACAACATTAACGCAAGCTATGTATTTATTACAATTTTCTATTCCGGTTTTAGTAGGAGTTATTGTTGGACAAAGTTTAAAATTTAAACCATTAGAGTCAGCGATATTAGGTGCAACAGTTCTAGCAGCTAGTGGATCATTAACTTTTAATGCTCAAACTAAAGCATGGACTGGTGTTCCAATGGGAGATTTATTCAATGTAATTTTAATAACAATTGTTGGTGCTTTAGCAATTAACCTTGTTAAAGATAAGTTCGGAGCTGTTACAATTATTTTCTTACCAATTACAGGTGGATTAGTAGCAACATTAGGATTAGTAACATTACCTTACACTAAGAGTTTAACTAAACTTTTAGCATCTGTACTTTTTGAATTTACAAAATTACAACCACTTTTAATGTGTGTATTAATTACAATGGCGTTTTCATTCTTAATAGTTACACCTGTATCAACAGTTGCCATGGGATTAATTTTATTCACTAATGAAAACTATGTAGGAGCAGGAGCAGCCACATTAGGATTAGTATCAGCAGCTGCAGTATTAGCGATAGGTACATATAGAGCTAATTACAAAGGTGCAAGTGCAGCAATTATCTTAGGAGCTATTAAGTTAATGATGCCAAACTGTGCACGTAAACCGCAGTTATTGATAACAATCTTGACTACAGCAGCAATAACAGGTCTTTCAGGATATTTCTTGAAAATCCTTGGAACACATGAAAGTGCAGGATTTGGAATTATCGGTCTAATTGGACCTACAAAATCATATGCGATGAATAATGGAAACTTACTTCCAATATTATTAGCATTCTTTGTAATTCCATTTACTGTAGCATTTGTAGCAGATAGATTTTACTCAGGTGTATTAAAGTTATACACTAAAGATGCATATAAGCCAGAAAACTTATAAGAAATTTAAAGATATTCGAAATGTTTCGAATATCTTTTTTTGTGTAAATTAAATAGTAGGTGACGTTGACAAAGTTTCAATATAGTTATAAAATTAGTGTAGAATAAAAAATACTAAAGGAGAAAAATTATGAAAATATTATTTGCAGGTGCAGGGGCATTAGGTTCAAGGTTTGGTTATATGTTGTTTAAAAATAACGAGGATGTCACATTTGTCGATTCTTGGGAAGAACATGTTGAAAATATAAAAAATAACGGGTTAAAAGTAATTATTGATGAAGAAGATTTAGGAAATTATTATATTCCAATATATAGACCAGATCAAGTTTCTGGTAAATATGATGTTGTTTTTGTGGCAACAAAGTCTATGCAATTAAGATCAATGTTGGAGCAAGTAAAACACCTTTTCCATAAAGATACTAAAATCATTTGTATCTTAAATGGTCTAGGACATGTTCAAACATTAAAAGACTATATAAAAGAAGAGAATATACTTATAGGTGTAACGGTGTGGACTAGTGGTCTAGCAGGACCAGGGGTATTGAATGCTCATGGAGTTGGTAAGATAGAGTTAAAACAAGTTAAAGAAGATAACTTAGATAAAACTTTGGACTTGGTTAATAGATTAAATGCTTCTGGATTAAATATTAAATATTCAGAGGATACATATCAATCTATTTGGCATAAAGCTGGATTAAATTGTGTTTTAAATACATATTGTACTTTGATTGATTGCAATATTAATCAGTATGGAAGTTTTGATAAGAATTTAGAATTGACTCGTGCTGTTTTAAATGAGGTTACAGCTGTAGGAAGAGCAGAAGGAATAGATGTGAATCAAGAAGTAATAGAAAATAATATAAAAAATCTATTCTCTTTAGAAACAGGTGGTGCACATTATCCATCATTATATCAAGATATGAAAAATGGAAGATTAACAGAAATTGATTATTTAAATGGAGAAGTTTCTAGGTTAGGAAAAAAACACAATATTCCAACTCCTGTCTGTGATGTTATTACATTAATGATTCATTCTAAAGAATATATTAATAAAAATAAGTAATAAATAAAGTTTTTAAAAAGAGATTGTAAAAGGCTCTAAATAAAGAAATATCAATGTTTTACTTGTATTTTTTTGGTAAAAAAGGTATAATAGTTCGTATGTTCATTTGACTATTTTTAAATAGGAGGAAAAGATATGTCATTAGAAATTAATAATGAATTTGGTCATGTTTCTATAAGTGATGATGTTATTGCATCAGTAGCTGGTGGTGCAGCTGTAAGTTGTTATGGAATTATAGGGATGGCTAGTAAAAATCAGGTTAAAGATGGAATTACAGAAATTTTGCGTAAAGAAAATTATGCAAAAGGTATAGTAGTAAAAAAAGATGAAGAAAAATTAGTAATTGATTTATACATTATAGTTATGTATGGTACTAAAATTTCAGAAATAGCTAACAATGTTCAATCTTCAGTAAAATATCAAATAGAAAAAACTCTTGGTGTTAAGGTAAATGAAATTAACATTTATATTCAAGGCATCAAGGTAAATAAATAGGAGGAAAGATAGTGGAGAAAATTAACGGACTCGTTTTAGCTGAAATGATTGATTTAGGATCAAAAAATTTGGCTAAGAATGCAGAAAAAATAAACTCATTGAACGTTTTCCCTGTACCAGATGGTGATACAGGAACAAATATGAACCTTTCAATGTCATCAGGTGCTAAAGAAACAGCAGCAAATGTTGTTGAGAACATCGGTGAATTAGGTAAATCTTTTTCTAAAGGATTATTAATGGGAGCACGTGGAAACTCAGGTGTTATCCTTTCTCAACTATTTAGAGGAATGTCTCAATATATTGCTGATAAAAAAGAAATTGATGCAAAAGAATTTGCAGCAGCTATTCAAAATGGTGTTAGTATTGCCTATAAAGCTATTATTAAACCAGTAGAAGGAACAATTTTAACTGTTGCTCGTGAAGCTGCAGAAGCGGGTGTTAAAACGGCAGAAAATACTAATAGTGTAGTTGAAGTGATGGAGGCAATCTATGTGGAAGCTCAAGCTTCATTAAAGAGAACTCCAGATTTATTACCAATACTAAAAGAAGTTGGTGTAGTAGACTCAGGTGGTCAAGGGCTTGTTTGTGTATATCAAGGTTTTGTAGCAGCACTAAAAGGTGAAAAAATCGACGGATTGGAAGCTGTAGAAACAAATGTTGTTGATATGCAGTTTGAAGATGATCATGATATGGACTTCATGAGCCCAGAAGATATAGTATATGGATTCTGTACTGAATTTACAGTTCGCCTTGATGGTGAGAAAAAAGAATTTGATGAAGATAAATTCCGTGCCGATATGAGTAAATTTGGGGATTCATTACTAGTTATTTCGGATAGCGAGTATGTAAAAATTCATGTTCATACAGAAACTCCAGGGGATGTGTTCAACTACGGACAACAATACGGAGAACTTATCAAAATTAAATCTGATAATATGAGAGAACAACACCGTGAAGTACTTAGAAAACAAGAAGCTAAACAAGCAACTGCCCCAAAAGAACTTAAAGAACAAGCGATGATTTCTATTTCTATGGGAGCTGGATTAAGTAAAGTTCTAACTTCAATGGGAGTTGATTATATCGTAGAAGGGGGACAAACAATGAACCCATCCACTGAAGATATTATGAAGGCTATTAAAGAAGTTAATGCTAAAAATATCTTCATCTTCCCTAACAATAAAAATATTCAACTTGCAGCAAAACAAGCTGCGGAGTTAGCTGAAGAAAATGTCTTTGTTGTTGAAAGTAAAACGGCACCTCAAGGATTAGCTGCAGTAATGGTATTTAATCCTCAAGCAGCTCCTGAAGAAAACTTTGCAAATATGCAAGAAGTATTATCTACAGTAAGTACTTTAGAGGTGACTCATGCTGTTCGTGATACTAATATTGAAGGTGTTGAAATCAAGAAAGATGAATTTATGGGAATTAGAAATGGTAAGATTGTAGTTTCTAACCTTTCACTTAATACAGTATTAGAAGAATTATTAGAAAAATCAATTGACGAAGATACTGAAATTGTTACATTATACCTTGGTGAAGAAAGTACAGAAGAATATACTGATTTCTTAGAACAATTAATAGAAGAAAAATATCCTGATGTAGAAGTAGAACTTATTGAATCAGGACAACCGGTATATCCATATATTATCGGAGTTGAATAATAATTAAATGTTAAATAAAAAAGTAGCATTAGTCTAAAATGGATTAATGCTACTTTAAAGTTGATAAAGTAGAATATCAATATACTATTAATTTAAGTAAAATAGAATATGAATTGAAAGGAGAAAACATGGTTGATATAATTATTGCATTTTTACTATTTGCCGGTGCGTATCTTGGATACAAACGTGGGTTAATTATGCAAATTTTTTATCTAGGAACTATTGTAATAGGTTATGTAGTATCTATGTTATTTAGTTCGAGATTAGCATATTTATTTACAAGCATGATTCCAATTCCAACTGATGTAACAGAAGGTTTAGAAGGATTTTATAAAGGTCTAAATATACCGAGTGCATACTATCGTATAGTTTCATTTATTGTGTTATTTATTGTAATTCGATTAATAATACAAATTCTAGCACAAACATTAGGAGTTGTTAGAAAATTACCGTTAATAAAAATTACGGATAGATATTTAGGTGCTATATTAGGATTTGTGGAAATTTATTTAATAGTGTTTGTTGTATTGTATTTTGTTACTGTACTTCCAACTCCAGATTGGAAAGTAGCGATATTTAAAGATTCGGTGTTACCGGACTATATAATACAAAACACGCCAGTATTATCAAAACAGTTTATTAGTTTATTTTTTAATAAGTAATTGAGAAATTCGGAGTATGTAAAATGCTTCGAATTTTTTGTATACTTACACCAGGTTATTATTTTAATCGAAAGAAATTGTTTAATGCTTGTATTTGGTGTATAATAGTTTGTGTTATAAAAAGATAAAGCATGTAAATTTAGATAGAAGGAGTGAGATTAGATTGAATAAAATTACTCAAAAGAAACTTAATTTAGACTTAGTTTTAAAAGATGTAGAAAAATATTGTTTTTCAGAGTTGTCTTACGAAAAAATAAAAAGTTTAGAATATATTACAAATTATGATAAGTTAATAGAAGTTCATAAAGAAAATGAGGAAGGATATGACTTACTAAGAAAGTATCCAAATGAATTTAAATTAAAAATATTTGATTATAATGCTAGTGTTAAGAAAGCTAAAGTCGATAGTGTCCTTTCAGAAAAGGAACTCTTCTATATATTAAGAAATATTATAACTTATGATAGATTTTCTAGAAGATTTGAGAATATTAAATTACAAGAACATTCTTCATATCCAAGTTTAACAAAATATGTAGTTAAACTAGATGATTTTAGTGATCTTGAAAGATATCTAGATAGAATAATAGATGAGGATGGTTATATAAGGCCGGACGCTTCATTAGAACTGAAAAATATCAAAGTAAATATTTCTAAGTTGAAAAATAAAAGTGATCAAATTTTAAAAAATATCTTACGTTCAAATGTTAAAAAATTAACTGAAGCAATTGTTACAAAGAGAAATGACCGTGATGTTATTTTAGTGAAACCTGAATATAAGAATGATTTTGGTGGAATTATCCATGATGAGAGTGCTTCGGGGAATACTTTTTATGTTGAACCAAAAGAAAATGTAGAGATTAATAATGAAATCGGAATACTAAAACGTAAAGAAAGAGAAGAAATACTTAGAATTTTAAAAGAAGCTTCTGAAGTTATTAAAGAAAATGCAGATGAACTTATAAATTCACTTTGGAATTTTTCACAAATTGAATTTATTTTTTCAAAAATGAATTTTTGTGCAAGAAATGGATTTAATAAACAAAATATAGTAAATTCACAAGAGCTTAATTTAAAGAAAGCATATAATCCTTTAATTGATAAAGATGTTGTTGTGAAAAACGATGTTATTCTAGACAATAAAGGTAATTCTTTAATTATTACTGGTCCAAATACGGGTGGTAAAACAGTAATTTTAAAAACAGTAGGCTTATGTGTATATTTAACTCATTTAGGATTCTATATCCCTGCTTTAGAGGAATCGATAGTTGGATTTTTTGAAGATGTGTTTGTAGATATAGGAGATGAACAATCTATAGAGAATAACTTATCTACTTTTTCTTCGCATATGACTAATATTATTGATATATTAAATAAAACAAATGATAAGAGTATTATCCTACTAGATGAATTGTGTTCTGGAACTGATCCAAGTGAAGGTGCTGTGCTGTCAATTGCGTTATTAGAGAAATTTAAGAATTTAAATGCAACGATGTTATGTACAACGCACTATCCAGAAATTAAAAACTACTGCTTTGAATCAGAGTATTATAAAAATTCATCTATGGAATTTGATTTTGAAAAATTAAAACCGACTTATAGATTTATTATAGGGTTACCAGGGAAATCTAATGCGATAAATATTTCTGCCAAATTAGGTTTAGAACAATCTATTATAGACGAAGCAAGTTCGTTATTAGAAGTTAATGTAAAAGAGAATAATCTATTTATAGATAAACTTTCAGAGAGTATTAGAGAATATGATTATAAATTAGAATATATAAATAAAACTTTAGATGAAATTGATGAAGTTAAAGAAACTCTTGAAACTAATCTACAGAAATATGAAGAGTATAAAGAAAGTCTATATAATGATCTAAGTATAGAGCTAAACAAAGAAATAGAATCGAAAAAAGAAGAAATGCTTGTAATTTATAGAGAATTTAAAGATAATACTTCTTTGAAACAACATGAACTTAACGAATTACTTCATTCTATGGATAAGAGTAAGAATAACATAAAATTACAAAGGAAATTAGAGAGTGAACCTAAGTTTAATAATAGTGAAATAAAAGTTGGTGACGATGTACTTGTCTTAAGTTACAATCAAAGAGCGACTGTTTTAGAAATTTCAGGAAATACCCTGCAAATTAAAATGGGTGCTATGAAACTAAATATCAAGAAAAAAGAAGTTAGAAAAATTGATAGTGAACCAGAAGTAGCTAAACGATATGTAAGCACAAGTAGTGTAAGTAGTAAAAAAGTGGGTATTGATATCAATGTAATAGGATTAAATACAGAAGAAGCTATAAGAGAGATTGAAAATTACATGGATAAAGTAATACTTCAAGGGTATGATACATTTACTATTATTCATGGTTTAGGTTCAGGTATACTTCGCAAAAATATCGGAGAATATCTTAAAAATAATAGATATGTAGCTAGCTATAGAACCGGAGGTCAAAACGAAGGTGGCATGGGAGCTACAGTAGTCGAGATGAGATAGGAAGGTTAAGTTGGATTTAATTCCAACCTAACCTTATTTTTTATATATCCAGTATCTTAATGTAGTTCTAGTTGCTTCTATAACCTCATTTTCTAAAATACCGCCACATGATTCAATTGTACGTTTTGAAGCGATGTTATTTTTATCACAAGTAATAAGGATTTTATCTAAGCCAAGTGAAAATAAAAATTCAGAAGTGTAGTTTAACATTTTCTTAGCGTAACCTTTTCTACGTTCTGATTTTCTGACACTATATCCTATATGACCACCGTGATTCAATAGATAGTCATTAAGTTCATGTCTTGCGTTAATAATACCGACAATCTTATCATTATCTAGTGCAAAGAAAGTATGTGCAGTAACAAAACCAGGAGCGACTGTTTCTTTATGTTTAGTTTTTTCTACAAATTGAACCCAATCCTTAGCAGATAACTCCGCTAAATTTGCAGCACCGTGAATTGATTCATTGTTTAGACTAAATTCATTTTTATAATCTTCTATTTGTTGAAGTGAAACATCAATAGGTTCTTTAAAAGTAATCATATTTTAACCTCTTAATTATAATATTATATATATAATAACTATTTATAAGATAAAAGTAAAGTAGGTATATAAAAAGATGAAAAAGTTGAAAAAACATGTTGACATATTTCAATACAGATGGTAGAATAATAAAAGTCTTCTGATGAAGACAAAAAAACATTTTAAAAAAGTTTCAAAAAATACTTGACAAACTATTTTGAAAATGTTAAACTATAAAAGTTGCTAATCGCAACAATTTGAACATTGAAAACTAAACGAATTAAGTCAACGTTAATTCC